>NZ_JCBANN010000002.1:0-208905 GCF_059761975.1 Achromobacter sp. 46006 | reverse complement strand
CGGCAGATGTGTGAAAGAGCACGGGGACGACCAAAGGACGGGACCGAGATGAGGAAGGGGGGGGCCGCCTAGGCAAGTCCGGAGCGAACGCTCCGGACCGCAATCGTTGGCGCGCTCACCGCCTGCGCACCCCGTGACGGGCGGCCTACGAAGCAACCACTGCACCAACCAAGAAAGAAATACTCAAGAACTCAAAGGCAAGTCAGCACAGACGCCGCTGGACTCCCTACATCTTGACGACATCCACACCCTTAGGCGCCACAAACCGAAACTCCCCGTCGCCAAGCTTGGGATTGGGAACGATCCCGGAAAGATCCACCCGCGTCGTCTGCCCGAACGAATCCAGCAGCTCCACCCGCACCGGCAGATTGTCCTTCATGCCGATATCCACCCGGGAGAACCCCGCATCCGCCGTGCGCGGCTTCGCCCGCAGCCAATCGATGCCATCCTTGGACGGCAACGCCGACACATCGAACGATTGCTCCAGCGACCCCGACCCGAACAGGATCGCCGCCGGCGACGTCCCGATGGCGGCATCCACCTTGCGCTCGGTCACCTGCGCCAGGTCCGGATCGAACTGGAACACCTGCTTGCCGTCCGAGATCACCAACTGCTCGTAGGGCTTCTGCACCGCCCACTTGAACTTGCCCGGCCGCTGGAACGAGAACACGCCCGTCTGCGCAGGCTGCGTGCGCCCCTGTGTGCTGACGGTGTACTGCGAAAAAGAACCAGTCGCCGCCGTCACCGTGCTCACGAACGCGCGCAACTGTTCCTGCGCCGTGGCGGCCACGGCCGCGGTCGGCACCAACACCGGGGCCATGCACAGGGCCAGGCCGGCGGCCAGGCCACGAAACGTCTTCATCATGCTTCCTCTCGAGCGGCGGCGGGCACCAGGATCTCCCGGTTGCCATTGGACTGCATCGCCGACACGATACCCGATTGCTCCATCTGCTCCAGTAACCGTGCCGCACGGTTGTAACCAATGCGCAGATGCCGCTGCACCAGCGAGATCGAGGCGCGGCGATGCTTGAGCACCACCTCGCAGGCCTGGTCGTACATCGGATCCGACTCGGCATCGCCGCCGATGCCGGTGACGCTGCTGGCGCCTTCGCCGCCATCGCCGTCCAGCCCGCCTTCCAGCAGGCCCTCGACATAGTTCGGCTCGCCCTGGGCCTTCAGGCTTTCAACCACCCGATGCACCTCATCGTCGCCGACGAAAGCGCCGTGCACGCGCACCGGCAGGCCGGTGCCCGGCGGCATGTACAGCATGTCGCCCTGGCCCAGCAGCGTCTCCGCGCCCATCTGGTCGAGAATGGTGCGCGAGTCGATCTTGGACGACACCTGGAACGCAATGCGGGTCGGGATGTTGGCCTTGATCAGGCCTGTGATGACGTCGACGCTGGGGCGCTGCGTCGCCAGGATCAGGTGGATACCGGCGGCGCGCGCCTTCTGCGCCAGGCGGGCGATCAGTTCTTCGATCTTCTTGCCAACCACCATCATCAGGTCGGCCAGTTCGTCGATCACCACCACGATGGTGGGCAACGGCGCCAGCGGCTCGGGCTGGTCGGGCGTCAGCGAAAACGGGTTCGGGATCGGCTCCTCGCGCTTGATGGCATCGCGGATCTTGGTGTTGTAGCCGGCCAGGTTGCGCACCCCCATCTTGCTCATCAGGCGGTAGCGCTTTTCCATTTCGCCCACGCACCAGTTAAGCGCGTTGGCGGCCTGGCGCATATCCGTTACCACCGGCGCCAGCAAGTGCGGAATGCCTTCGTAGACGCTCATTTCGAGCATCTTCGGATCGATCAGGATCAGGCGCGTATGCGAAGCGTCGGCCTTGTACAGCAGCGACAGGATCATGGCGTTGATCCCGACCGACTTGCCCGACCCGGTGGTGCCCGCCACCAGCAGGTGCGGCATCTTGGCCAGGTCGGCCACCACCGGGTTGCCGGCGATGTCCTTGCCCAGCGCCATGGTCACGACCGAATGGCTGGCGTGATAGGTCTGCGAGCCCAGGATCTCGGACAGCTTCACCATCTGGCGGCGCGGGTTGGGCAGTTCCAGGCCCATCAGGTTCTTGCCGGGAATGGTCTCCACCACCCGGATGCTGACCAGGCTGAGCGCGCGCGCCAGATCCTTGGCCAGGTTGACGATCTGGCTGCCCTTGACGCCGGTGGCCGGCTCGATTTCATAACGCGTGATGACCGGGCCGGCCTGCGCCGCCACCACGGTGACGGACACGCCGAAATCGGCCAGCTTCTTTTCGATCAGGCGCGAAGTGAATTCGATGGTCTCGGCCGACACGGTTTCCTGGTTGGCCAGGGGGGGATCGAGCAGGCTGATCGCCGGCAGATCGCCCTCGCCGCCCGGCGGCGGCGCGAAGAACAGCGATTGCTGCTTTTCCTTCTCGACGCGCTCGGACTTGGGCACAACGGTGATCGCCGGCTCGATGCGCACCGGCTGCTCGTGCACCAGTTTTTCCTGCTTGGCCACCACCTGCTCGGTGCGCACGGCCTTGGCCACCTCGCCGACCTTGCGGTCTTCGCGCGCGGCATAGGAATTGCGCATGCGGCGCACCAGCCCCTCGAGCCAGGCGCCGACCCGCTCGGACACGGTCAGCCACGAGAACGAGAAGAACAGGCTCAGGCCGATCGCCAGCATCACCAGGAAGGCCAGTGTGCTGCCGGTGAAACCGATGCTGCGGCTCATCAGGTCGGCCAGGGTGTGGCCAATGACGCCCCCCGCGCCGCTGGCGCTTTCCGAGGCGCCCGGCAGATGGGTGCCTCGGCTGGCCAGGCGCAGGGCTTCCATGCCCAGCGAGCCGACCAGCAACAGCAGGAACCCGATGCCCTCTTCCCAATGGACACGCGGCAGCACTTCCGGTTGCTTACCATTTGTAACGCGAAGATGGCTGGCGAGGCGGCGATAACCCGCGCGCACCCGGTGCAGCAGCAGGACCACCCACCACCAGGCGGAAAAACCGAACAGGTACAGCAGGATGTCCGCCAGGTAGGCGCCGAGGGTCCCGCCCTTGTTGTGGATGACGCCGGCGGGGACGGAATGCGACCAGCCCGGGTCGGCCGCGCTCCAGGTGGCCAGCACCAGGGTGAGCCAGGCCGCCAGGGCGGCGAAGAGGATCCAGCGGGCCTCGCGCAGCAACGCGGAAATACGCGTCTGCAGCGGCGAGGGCCCGTTGCGGGTATTGCGCGAGGCGCGCGGAGAAGCAGTCGAGATACGCGGCATGCGGCTCATTATAATTGGGCGTTAACCTAAAGATACCCGCCCATGTCCACGCCTACGCACGCTAAAGTTTTGATACTCGGATCCGGCCCTGCCGGTTACACGGCGGCCGTCTATGCGGCACGCGCCAATCTGAGCCCCGTCCTTGTTACAGGTCTGGCCCAAGGCGGCCAGCTGATGACCACCACGGACGTCGACAACTGGCCGGCCGACGCCGACGGTGTGCAGGGCCCGGACCTGATGCAGCGCTTCCAGAAGCATGCCGAGCGCTTCAACACCGAAATGCTGTTCGACCACATCGCCAAGGTCGACCTGTCCAAGCGGCCGTTCACCCTGACCGGCGACACCGGCAAGGTCTACACCTGCGACGCCCTGATCATCGCCACCGGCGCCTCCGCCAAGTACCTGGGCCTGCCGTCCGAAGAGGCCTTCATGGGCCGCGGCGTGTCCGGCTGCGCCACCTGCGACGGCTTCTTCTACCGCAACCAGGACGTGGTCGTGGTCGGCGGCGGCAACACCGCCGTCGAGGAAGCCCTGTACCTGTCCAACATCTGCCGCAAGGTCACCCTGATCCACCGCCGCGACAAGTTCCGCGCCGAGCCGATCCTGGTCGACAAGCTGATGAGCAAGGTCGAAAACGGCAACATGGAACTGAAGCTGTTCCACACGCTGGAAGAAGTGCTGGGCGACGACAGCGGCGTCACCGGCGTGCGCGTGCGCCACGTCGACACCGGCGCCACCGAAGACCTGAAGGCCACCGGCGCCTTCATCGCCATCGGCCACCAGCCCAACACCGAGATCTTCCAGGGCCAGCTCGAAATGAAGGACGGCTACATCGTCACCAAGAGCGGCCTGTCCGGCATGGCCACCATGACCTCGGTACCGGGCGTGTTCGCCGCCGGCGACGTGCAGGACCACGTCTACCGCCAGGCCATCACCAGTGCCGGCACGGGCTGCATGGCCGCCCTGGACGCACAACGGTGGTTGGAGAATGCGGGGCAGTAAGGTCGGCGCGGCCGACCTGAAACGCCTCAAGAAAGACCTGCAGGCCGAGCAGGAGCGCGCCGCCCTGGCCCGGCGGGTGGCGGCGTTCAGGCAAGCCGCGCCGTCGGCCGCGGCGCAAACGGACCCGGCCGACGACATGGCCGCGTTCCGGCGCTCCATGCAATCGGTCACGCCGATCCGCCACGTCGCGCGCGTCGAGCACAAGCCGGCGCCCCAGCCCGCGCCGGCCCTGCGCCGCGCCAATGCGCTGGGCGAGACCGCCACGCGCGCCGACACAGGCGTCTCCGACGGCGGCGAAATCACCCACCTGCTGTCCGAGGGCGGCACCGCCTTCGTGCGCAGCGACGCCGCGCCGGACACCGCCCGCAACCTGCGCCGTGGCCAATGGCGCGCCGGCGCCGAACTCGATCTGCACGGACTGCGCGTGGAACAGGCGCGCCACGCCCTGCTGTCCTTCCTGGACGAATGCCAGGAACACGGCATCCGCTGCGTGCGCATCGTGCATGGCAAGGGTTACGGTTCGCAGGGACTGGAGCCGGTGCTCAAGGACAAGGCCCGCACCTGGCTGGTGCAAAAAAATGAGGTGCTGGCATTCTCCGAGGCGCCTGAGCGCGAAGGCGGCGCCGGCGCCCTGCTGGTGCTGCTGCGCCAATCGGAAGGGCCGCGCAAATGAAGTGGCTCTACCTGAGCATCGCCATCATCGCCGAGATCTTCGCCACCAGCGCGCTGAAAGGCTCCGACGGCTTTTCGCGGCTGGCGCCGTCCATCGTGACGGTATTCGGCTACATGATTTCGTTCTATTTCCTGTCGCTCACGCTGCGCGAGGTGCCGGTCGGCATCGCCTACGCCATCTGGTCGGGCGTGGGCATCGTGTTGATCTCGCTGGTCGGCGCGCTGTTCTTCAAGCAGCACCTGGACACCCCGGCGCTGATCGGCATCGGCCTGATCATCGCCGGCGTGGTGGTCATGAACGTCTTCTCGAAGTCCGTCTCGCATTGATCCGGCTGGCCGTGCCCTCGACAGCGACCTGGCGCCGCCGACTGACCGCCTGGCTGTGCCTGGGTTTGCTGAATTTGCTGCTGGCTGGCAACGCCTGGACGCAGGATTTCGACCGGGCCGCGCAGCAGCAGCGCTATCGGGCCTGGCTGGCGGTGTTCAAGCAGGACATGGGCCGGCTGGCGAGCACCCGCCGCCCCTTGTCGGAAGACGAACTGGACGCCATGTTCGCCGGTTCGGTGGTGCCGGGGTCGCGCGGCGCCGCATTCATCCGCCAGACATTCACGCAACGCGCCAACGGCGCCGCGTATGTTCCGCGCCCCGGGCCGCGCCCGGTCTTCATGGCCGTGCTGGACAGCGCCATCCCTGCCGGGCAAGGCGGTCGCTACCCGGAAGACGACCCTGCCCTGGATGCCACCCCGCTGACGGTCTGGTACCTGCATGTGGACGTCGGCGACATGACCAACACCTACCTGCTGTCGGAAAAGCACTTCACGCCTTACCGGCTGCCAGCCCCCGGTACGCTGGCGCGCAACGCCTACCCGTTCGTGCTGATGGATCTGCAGGGCGCCACCCCGCGCCTGGGCGGTATCAGCGCCGAACTCTGGGGCCTGATCACCTACCTGCACAATGCCGCGCATTGATCCCTTCCCGCGGCGCCTGGCACCGGCGTTGCTCATCCTCATGCCCGGACTCGCCGGCGCAGCCTGCGAGCCGCTGGCCGCGTCCGCCCAGCGCCACACCCAGGCCATCGATATCGCCCTGGATGAACAGAACACCCTGCTGGCGCTGGACGGCTCGCGCATCCGCTCATGGCTGCCCAGCGTGACGGTCGAAACCGGTACGCGCGCCCGGCCCGTCATCTGGGCCGAGCGGGTGGACTGGTCGGTATATGCGGCCGCCCCCGACGCGCGCATCGCCGTGACCATGCTGCGCTGGGAGACCCGCGCCGATGGCCGCCCGCGCCTGTGCGGCATCGCCCGCTACGGCGCCGACACGGTAAGCCGGGTGCGGTCGTCGGACCGCGCCAGCCTGCCTCGCCCCGAGGCGGAAACGCGCTTCTACTACGACCATCACGGCCGCCTGGCAGGCTACCAGGAACAGGTGCGCCGGCGGGACGGCGGCGCGGGCCGAGGCGCGCGCTACTGCCTGCGCTACGACGAACAGGGCGAATTGGCGGAACTGAGCGCCAACGGCTGCGCAGCCGCCCGCCCGATGCAGCGTTACGTCCACGCCGCCGGTGGCCGGCTGCTGCGCGTCATCTCCTACCAGCCCCGATCCGGCGACGCCATCGAAGTGACCTCGTTCGATCCGTACGGCCGCGTGGCAGTCCGCTATCGGCGGGAAGTCTCGGTACAGGCGGACAGCGTTCCCGTGCTGGGCCCGCCTTATCGGGACCGCCCCGGCGAGCACGCCATCATGGTGCTGCCCGGGCCCGCGTGGCGTCCCCCCGCGCTGGAGTCGTATCACTATGACTGGGCCATCGTGCAGACGCCCCTGGCCGATGGCGTGCGGGATGTCTATGCGGCAAGGCGCGACCCGGCCCGGGTGCTCGCCCAAGGCAACAGCGGAAGCAACGCCCGTTTCACCCTCACGACCGCGCAACGCAAGCGCGTCTGGGACGCCGCCGGCAAAACGCCCGGCGGGGTGCAATGGCTGTGGGCCCCCGGCCAGATCCATACTTTGCTGCCGGCCATGTCTGCGAAAACCTGGAGCGCCTGCATCGATCCACGCAACCGGCAACCCGATGCCTGCGAGGCGCGCTAGGCGTTCTCCGCCGGCGGCTTCGACGTCCCCGGTTGGCGCAGGTAGTCCACCAGCGCCAGTGTGGCCCGGTCCGGCCGCGGTGTCAGCAGCGACACCACGATGATGGTCAGGAACGCCACCGGCGCGCCGAACACACCGGCGGCGATCGGCTGTATGCCCCACCACAGGTCCACCGGCTGGGTCCGCGAAATCCCCAGCACCCATTCTCGCAGCCAGGGATGCGTATGCGTCATGTATGCAAACGTCGCCAGCAGCCCCGCCGCCATGCCGAGCGTGGCCCCCCATTTGTTGGCCCGGCGCCAGAACACGCCCATCACCAGCGCAGGGAAGAACGACGACGCCGCGAACGAGAACGCCGCCGACACCATGAACAGAATGTCGGCCGGCTTGCGCGCAGCCACCCAGGCCGCGCCAAAAGCCACCACCAGCAGCAGGATCTTGGACACCATCACGCGCCGCGCCGCCGACATGCGTGGAGACACCATCCGATACCACATGTCGTGCGACAGCGAGTTGGACAATGTCAGCAACAGGCCATCTGCGGTCGACAGCGCCGCCGCCAGGCCGCCGGCCGCCACCAGGCCGGAAATCACGTAGGGCAGGCCGCCGATCTCGGGCATGGCCAGCACCACCACATCGGCGCCGATGCTGATCTCGCTGAGCTGCACCACGCCATCGCGGTTGATGTCGGTCACGTCCAGCAGGTTGCTGTCGACCGCGCTCCAGGCATGTATCCAATTAGGCAGGCTGAGGAAATTCGACCCCACCACCTGGGTATAGACCTCGTACTTCACCAGCAGCGCCAGCGCCGGCGCCATGAAGTACAGCAGCAGTATGAACAGCAACGACCAGCACACCGACCGGCGCGCCTCGACCACCGACGAAGTTGTGTATGAACGCATCAGGATGTGCGGCATGCCCGCAGTGCCCAGCATCAGGCACAGCACCAGCGCCAGGAAGTTGATGCGCATGTTGCGCCGTTCCTCGGCGTCGCCCGACGGAAAGGGTTCCGCATGCGGCGTCAGCGGCGCCGCGCGCGCCTCGAAGGTGGCCTTGGCCTGCGACCAGGCGATGCGGGCATCCTCCACCGTCGGCGGGAACGCCGCCAGCTCGCGCTCGACCGAACGGATCTCGACCATCGGCGCGTCGCTGGCATTGAGCTGGGCAAGTCGGCTGCGCAGCTTGTCCTTTTCCAGCGCCCAGGATTCCGGCAGGTCGCGCACCCGCTGCGCCATCTCGTCGGCGCGCTCCTGCCATAACCGGCGCACCTCGATCTCGGCCGGATCGTTCCGCAGGTAGACCTCTTTTTCCGTCACCTGTTGCAGCACGGCCCCGGCCGACAGTTGCGGCACCGGCATGTCGGTATGCTTGATCGACAACCACACCACCGGCACCAGATAGGCAATGACCAGGATGATGTACTGCCCCACCTGGGTCCAGGTAACGGCGCGCATGCCGCCCAGGAACGAACAGACCAGCATGCCGCCCAGGGCCACGAAGATGCCCAGTTCGAATGAAATGCCGGTCATGCGCGTGGTGATGATGCCCACGCCGTAGATCTGCGCGACCAGGTAGGTGAACGAGCAGAGGATGGCGCAGGCCACACCCGCCAGCCGCGGCAGGTTGCCGCCATAGCGCGCGCCCATGAAATCGGGAATGGTGTACTGGCCGAAACGGCGCAGGTACGGCGCCAGCAGCATCGATACCAGCACATAACCGCCGGTCCAGCCCATGATGTATGCCAGCCCACCGTAACCCGTCAGGTAGAGCGTGCCGGCAACCCCGATGAAGGACGCCACCGACATCCAGTCGGCGGCGGTCGCCATGCCGTTGTAGATGGCCGGCACGCGCCGGCCGGCGACGTAGTACTCGACCTGATCCGACGTGCGGCAGACAATGCCGATCCCCGCATACAGGCTGACCGTCACCAGCAGGAACACATAGCCGATCCAGTTGCGCGGCAGGCCCAGGATCTCGGCCAGCGCCATCAGCAGGATCATCAACGCGAAACCGGCCGTATACAGAACGTAGATTCGACGCAGCCGGATGCGGAATTCCTGCGGGGTATCTCCGCCGAAAGGCATCAGCGATTCCCCTTGGTCTCTTCGGCGCGCCGGTCGGCGCGGTTCATGACCCGGGCGTAGATGCAGATGATGATCAGATAGGCCAGCGGCGCGCCGTAGGCCGCCATCCAGAACGAGAACGGCCAGCCGATGAAGTCGAACGACAGGTCGCGAGCGAAATAGGATGGAATGAATGTCAGCGCCGCCCACACGACCACCAGCACGGCGATCAGCCGCATATTGCGGCGCCAATAGCGGGACGGGGGGGACGACTCGGAGGAAACGCGGGATTCCGGCATAGCTGGCGTGAGCGAAACCTGGGGAATATCGCGAAACGCGGCGCTTGAAAAGCCTGGCGCAATGAAATTCGGGCTTTTTATGCGACAACGGCTGGCACTGCCTGGTGCCAGCCGTTGTGCGTTTTGCTTTTCTTGAGTACTGCTACTTTTTTTATGTACCGGTGCCGCCGGTAATTGCCCATGCAGGGCTTTGTCTCCTCACCTGCATGGGAAGAGATTCTGCACCAGATGCGGGAATGCCACACTAGGGGAATGCCCTAATTCGGCGCATTCATTTACTTATTGCATGCACCACATCAGTGCATTTTTGTGTTTCCATTCTAAATATTGGGATTTACCCCATCAAACCGCGCATTCCAGCCGCCCTGGGCGCCTGACCGCGCGCCCGATTTTGAGCCCGCCTCAAAAACCGGCCGCCGCCCCGCCCGCTTCCGGGCATGCGCGGCGCCCGCTTTCCGGGCAGCCAGGCCGCGCCATGGCGGCGTAGCGGTTGCCCGCGATGATAGCGGCGCGTCTTTACGTTCCGTTTACATCGCCAAGCCAAAGCTATACCCCGTTTTTACCCCCCGCTCCGTAACCTGCCGGTGTCCTTATTGGTCACTACGCCCGCGCGGTCCGCATCCGCTTTTGCCGCGCCGGCCCATCGTTCGCAGGGAGCCTGGCTCCCGGGAGGAAAAACGTGGATGTCATCTATATCGCAATATTCGCCGCCATGGCCGGGCTGACCTGCGCCCTGGTCAGGTTCTGCGAAGCCTTGTCTGCGGGAGCGCAATCATGAGCGCGCTCTATTGGCTTAGCGGCGTCACGGCCGCGCTGCTGTTCGTGTATCTGCTGGTCGCCCTGTTCAAACCGGAGAAGTTCTGATGACCGCCGAATTCATCGGACTGCTGGCCGTGTATCTGGCGGTCCTGCTCGCGATCGCGCCTATTCTCGGGCGCTACATCCGCATCGTCATGGAAAACGGGCAATCCCGGCTGACCGCCTGGGGCCGCCCGCTCGAACGCGGCATCTACCGGTTGGCGGGCATCGACCCCCGGGCCGAAATGGGCTGGAAGCGCTACGCGCTGGCCGTGCTGGCCGTGAGTGTCCTGGGCGTGGCCGCGGTCTACGCCCTGCAACGCCTGCAGGGCCTGCTACCGCTGAACCCGGCGGGCCTGGGCGCGGTTTCGCCGGACTCCTCGCTCAACACCGCCATCAGCTTCGTCACCAATACCAATTGGCAAGGCTACGGCGGCGAATCGACCATGAGCTACCTGACGCAGATGCTGGCCATGACGGTGCAGAACTTCGTCTCGGCCGCCACCGGCATTTCGGTCCTGTTCGCGCTGATCCGCGGGCTGGCACGCCACTGCTCGGCCACGCTGGGCAATTTCTGGGCCGACCTGGTGCGCTGCACGCTGTACCTGCTGCTGCCGCTGTCGCTGGTATTGGCACTGGCGCTGGTCAGCCAGGGCGTGATCCAGAACTTCTCCCCCTATCAGGAAGTACAGACCGTCGAAGCCCTGCACTACGACCAGCCGCGCACCGACGCGCAGGGGCTGCCGGTACTGGACGCCAAAGGGCTGGCCGCCGCCGACCCGGCCACGACCCGGACGCAGACGCTGGCGATGGGACCCGTGGCCTCGCAGGAAGCCATCAAGATGCTGGGCACCAACGGCGGCGGCTTCTTCAACGCCAACTCGGCCCACCCGTTCGAAAACCCGACTGCCCTGTCGAACTTCCTGGAAATGCTGGCGATCCTCGTGATCCCCGCTTCGCTCTGCTTCGCTTTCGGCGAAATGGTGGGCAACCGGCGTCAGGGCATCGCCATCCTCGCCGCCATGACGCTGCTGTTCGCGGCCTTCGCTCTCAGCGCCGCCTATTTCGAGCAGCAGCCCAATCCGATGGCCGTCCAAGCCGGCGTCGACAACGCGACCAGCGCGCTCTCGCCCGGCGGCAATATGGAAGGCAAGGAGACCCGCTTCGGTATCGCCGCCACCTCCCTGTTCGCCACCGTCACCACGGCGGCCTCGTGCGGCGCGGTCAACGGCATGCATGACTCATTGAACCCGATGGGAGGCCTGTCGCCGATGCTGCTGATGCAACTGGGCGAAGTGGTCTACGGCGGGGTCGGTTCCGGGCTGTACGGCATGCTGGCGTTCGCCATCCTGGCCGTGTTCATCGCCGGGCTCATGGTCGGACGCACCCCCGAGTACCTGGGCAAGAAGATCGAGGCGCACGACATGAAGATGGTGTCGATCGTGATTCTGGCAACCCCGCTGCTGGTGCTGGGCGGCGCCGCGCTGGCGGTGTCGGCGGTGGCCGGCCAGGCTGGCGTGCTCAATCCCGGCGCCCACGGTTTCTCCGAGATCCTGTACGGATTGTCTTCGGCGGCAAACAACAATGGCAGCGCTTTCGCGGGGTTGTCGGCCAATACGCCCTTCTACAACGTCCTGCTCGGCACTGCCATGTGGTTCGGCCGCTTCGCCGTGATCGTCGCGGTACTGGCGCTGGCCGGCTCGTTGGCCCCCAAGCGCCGCCTGCCCGCCGGCCCCGGCGCCATGCCGACGACCGGCCCTCTCTTCGTAGTGCTGCTGATCGGCGCGGTGCTGCTGGTGGGCGCCCTGACCTACGTGCCCGCACTGGCCCTGGGCCCGGTCGCGGAACACCTGCAACCCTGAACACAACAGGCTAGGAAAAAAAATGGCCAAGATTGATATGCCTACCCAAGCCGCTGGCGGCGCCGCCGCCCGCATGCCTGTGGCCGCGCCGCTGGAACGAAAATTCAGCATGTGGTCCGGCGCCCTGGTCGGTCCCGCCCTGCTGGACAGCCTTCGCAAGCTCTCGCCCGCCGCCCAGCTCAAGAACCCGGTGATGTTCGTGGTCTATGTGGGCAGCATCCTGACCACGATCCTGTGGCTCATGGCGCTCAGTGGCCGCGCCGAGGCCCCCGCCGGTTTCACCCTCGCGATCGCGATCTGGCTCTGGTTCACCGTTCTGTTCGCCAATTTCGCCGAGGCGCTGGCCGAGGGTCGCGGCAAGCAGCAGGCCGCAACGCTGCGGGGCCTGCGCACCACCATAGACGCCCGCCTGCTCAAGGGCTTTCGCGACGAGGACGCAGCCCATGCCGAACCGGCGCAATGGCGCGGCCGGGCCGTCAGCCAGCCTTCCGGCCTGCTGCGCCGCCATGACGTGGTGCTGGTCGAGGCCGGCGACACGGTACCGGGCGATGGCCAGGTCATCGCGGGCGTCGCCTCGGTGGACGAAAGCGCCATCACCGGCGAATCCGCCCCGGTCATCCGCGAGTCCGGCGGCGACTTCTCGTCGGTCACCGGCGGCACCCGGGTGCTGTCCGACTGGATCTTCGTACGCATCGCCGCCGACCCGGGCGAGAGTTTCCTGGACCGCATGATCGCCATGGTCGAAGGCGCCAAGCGGCAGAAGACGCCCAACGAGCTGGCGCTGACCATCCTGCTGGTCGGCCTGACGGTGGTGTTCCTGCTGGTGGTTGCGACCCTGATGCCGTTCTCGATCTACTCGGTCACTGCCGCCGGCGGCGGCGCCGTCATCACCATCACCGTGCTGGTGGCGCTGCTGGTTTGCCTGATCCCCACCACCATCGGCGGCCTGCTGTCGGCCATCGGCGTGGCGGGCATGAGCCGCATGATGGGCGCCAACGTCATCGCCACCTCCGGCCGCGCAGTCGAAGCCGCCGGCGACGTCGACGTGCTGCTGCTGGACAAGACGGGCACCATCACCTTCGGCAATCGCCAGGCCTCGGCCTTCCTGCCCGCGCCCGGCGTGTCGCCGAGTGAACTGGCGGACGCCGCGCGCCTGGCCTCGCTGGCCGACGAGACGCCCGAGGGCCGCAGCATCGTGGCGCTGGCCGACAAGACCATCCATGCACCGGCGGTGCATGCGGCGGACGCGGAGTACGTGCCCTTCACCGCGCAAACCCGCATGAGCGGCGTCAACCTCAAGGGCCGCACCATCCGCAAAGGCGCCATCGACGCGGTGCGCACCTGGTTGGCCGGACAGGACGCAACGGTACCGGAAACGGTGCTGCGCCTGGCCGAGGACGTGGCCCGCCGCGGCAGCACGCCGCTGATGGTCAGCGACGGCAACCGCGCCCTGGGCGTGATCGAACTCAAGGACATCGTCAAGCCCGGCATCCAGTCGCGTTTCGCCGAACTGCGCCGCATGGGTATCAAGACGGTGATGATCACCGGCGACAACAAACTCACCGCCGCCTCCATCGCCGCCGAAGCCGGGGTCGACGACTTCCTGGCCGAAGCCACCCCGGAAGCCAAGCTCAAGCTGATCCGCGCCTACCAGGGCGAAGGCCGCCTGGTGGCGATGACCGGCGACGGCACCAACGACGCGCCGGCGCTGGCGCAGGCCGACGTCGCGGTGGCGATGAACTCGGGCACCCAGGCCGCCAAGGAGGCCGGCAACATGGTGGACCTGGACTCCAACCCCACCAAGCTCATCGAGATCGTCGAGATCGGCAAGCAGATGCTGATGACGCGCGGCGCGCTCACCACCTTCAGCATCGCCAACGACGTGGCCAAGTACTTCGCCATCATCCCGGCGGCGTTCGCCACGGTGTATCCGCAGTTGAACGTGCTGAACATCATGGGCCTGGCCACGCCGGCCTCGGCCATCCTGTCGGCCGTGATCTTCAACGCGCTCATCATCATCGTGCTGATCCCGCTGGCGCTCAAGGGCGTGCGCTACCGACCGCTGGGCGCGTCGGTACTGCTGCGCCGCAATCTGCTGATCTACGGTCTGGGCGGCCTGCTGGTGCCGTTCGCCGGCATCAAGCTGATAGACATGGTGCTGGCCGCCCTGGGCTGGGTCTGACCCGCGCCCGTCACTGGAAAGGAACTCATCATGAAACAAGCTCTTCCCCTGCCGCGCCAAGGCGGCATCCTGCGCCCCGCGCTGGTCGTCTTCGCCGCCCTGTCGCTGGTGACCGGCCTGGCCTACCCCTTCCTGACCACCGGCATCGCCGCCGCCGTGTTCCCGCATGAAGCGTCGGGTTCGCTGATCCGCCAGGGCGACAAGGTGGTCGGCTCGGAATGGATCGGCCAGTCGTTCAGCGCGCCGCAGTACTTCTGGGGCCGGCCGTCGGCCACCTCGCCGATGCCGTACAACGCCGCCAACTCCGGCGGCTCGAACCTGGGCCCGCGCAATCCGGCGCTGGCCGAGGCCGTGCAGGCGCGCATCGCCGCCCTCAAGGCGGCCGACCCCGACAATCCCACCCCGGTGCCGGTGGACCTCATCACTGCCTCGGGAAGCGGCCTGGATCCGCACATCAGTCCCGCCGCCGCGGCCTACCAGGCCGCGCGCGTGGCCCGCGCCCGCCAGCTGCCGCGCGACAAGGTCGACGCGCTGATCGCGGCCAACACCAGCAAGCCCTGGCTGGGCGTGCTGGGCGACCCCGTGGTCAACGTGCTCAAGCTCAATCTGGCGCTGGACCAGCTGGCGCCGGTGAAATGACACGCCGGCGTATAGTATTGCCAGCCGTTCCCCCACTTCACCTGCGCGTTCATGGCTGACAATGCTGGCGAGCGTCCCGATCCGGACGCGCTCTTGAAAGACCTCGACGATGCCGCGCGCCAGGCGGTGCGCGGCAAGTTGCGGGTCTACTTCGGCTCCTCCGCCGGCGTCGGCAAGACCTACGCCATGCTGGTGGCCGCCCGAGCCCATGCCGCGCAGGGCGCCCGCGTGCTGGCCGGCATCGTCGAAACACACGGCCGCCGCGAAACCGCCGCCCTGCTCGAAGGCCTGGCGGTCCTGCCGCTCAAAGAGGTCGCCTACCGCGGCCATGCGCTCAAGGAGTTCGACCTGGATGGCGCGCTGCAGGCGCATCCCGATCTGGTGCTGGTCGACGAACTGGCCCACTCCAATGCGCCCGGTTCGCGCCACGCCAAGCGTTGGCAGGACATCCAGGAGCTGCTGGCGGCCGGCATCGACGTCTGGACCACGCTCAACGTGCAGCACCTCGACAGCCTGAACGAGGCCGTCGGCAGCATCACCGGCGTGCGGGTCTGGGAGACCGTGCCCGACGAGGTCTTCGACGCGGCCGACGAAGTCATCCTGGTCGATCTGTCGGCCGACGAACTGCTGCGCCGCCTGAAGGAAGGCAAGGTATACCTGCCCGAACAGGCGCGCCACGCCACCCGCAACTTCTTCCGCAAGGGCAACCTGATCGCGCTGCGCGAGCTGGCGCTGCGCCGCACCGCCGACCACGTCGACGACGACGTCCAGGCCTACCGTCGCGACCGCGCCATCGAACCGGTCTGGCGCACCCGCGAAGCGGTGGTGGCCTGCATCGGCCCCGATGCCGACGCCGAATACGTGATCCGCAGCGCCCACCGTCTCAGCCAGCAGCTCGAATGCGACCTGCACGTGGTCACCATCGACGCGCCGCGCGCCGCGCCGCCGCCGCAAACCGAGCGGGAACGACTGCAACGCAGTCTGGCGCTGGCAGACTCGCTCGGCGCGCGCTGTGAAACCCTGGCCGGCGGCGACATGGTCGACGCAGTGGTGCGCTACGTACGTCGCCACAACATCACCAAGGCCATCGTCGGCCGCACCCGCGCCAGCGGACTGCAACGACTGCGCCTGTCGCTGTCGGCACTGCTGACGGCGGCCATCAGCCCTGGCTGGCTGTGGCGCCGCCACAGCTTCGCTGACATGCTGGCGGCCGGTTGCCCCGAAATCGACGTCATCCGCCTGGGGGCGCCACCGCTTCCCGCCGCCAGCGGTGCCGGCCGCGATCCGCTCACGCTGGGCCGCCGAGGCCGCCAGGCGGCCGACGAACGTGGCCCATTGACACTGGCCGGCTACGCCTGGGCGCTGTGCTATTGCGGGGCAGCCACCGCGCTGTCGGCGCTGGCTTTCCCCGCGCTGCACCAGACCAATATCGTCATGCTGTTCCTGCTGGCGGTGGTCGCGGTGTCGCTGCGCCATGGCCGCGGCCCGGCCGCGCTCGCCTCGGTCGTCAGCGTGGGGCTGTTCGACTTCTTCTTTGTGCAGCCGCTGGCCTCGTTCGCGGTATCGGACGTGCAGTACCTGCTGACCTTCGGCGTGCTGCTGGCCGTGGGTCTACTGATCGGCCAGCTCACCGCTGGCCTGCGATTGCAGGCCCAGGCCTCCGTCAAGCGCGAGGCCGACGCGCGCAGTCTGTACGAATTCGCGCGCGAACTGTCATCCGCACTGCTGCCCGAACAGATCGTCGCGTCCGCCAGCGCCTTCGTGCATGCTACCTTCGGTTCGCGCTGCGCGCTCTATATCCTGGGCCAGGACGACCGCCTCAAGCTAGCCTCGCCCGCTGCCGACGACATGCCGCCGCTGGAATCGGCGCTGACTCAGTGGGTCTACGACCACGGCCAGGCGGCCGGCGCCGGCACCGCCACGCTGTCCAACAGCGAACTGCTCTACTTGCCGCTTAAAGCACCGATGCGCACCCGCGGCGTGCTGGCGCTGGCCGCGCCGCGCCGTAGCCTCTTCTCCCAGCCCGACTCGCGCCGCCAGATCGAGGCTTACGCCACGCTCATCGCCATCGCCCTGGAACGCCTGCACTATGTGGAAGTGGCGCAGCAGGCGCTCGTCAGCATGGAATCCGAGAAGCTGCGCAACTCGCTACTGGCGGCGGTCTCGCATGACCTGCGCACGCCGCTCACAAGCCTGGTCGGCATGACCGACACACTGACGCGGCGCCAGGAGGCGCTGCCAGCCGACATCCAGGACACCATCCGCGCCATGCGCGACCAGGCGCAGCGCATACACGCGCTGGTCGCCAACCTGCTCGACATGGCGCGGCTGCAGAGCCGCGACACGCCGCTGCGGCTGGAGTGGCAGTCGATCGAGGAACTGGTCGGCGCCTCGCTGGCCGCCATGCGCGAACCGCTCGCGGCGTATCGCGTTTCGGTCGACAGCCTGTCCGGCCTACCGCTGGTCGAATGCGACGGCGTTCTGATCGAGCGGGTGCTGTGCAATCTGCTGGAGAACGCCACCAAGTACACTCCCGCCGGCAGCGCCATACGCGTGCACGCCGTGGCGCGGGACGGCGAGCTGCGCGTGGCGGTCTGCGACAACGGCCCCGGCGTGGCGCCCGGCGCAGAGCGCCGCATCTTCGAAAAATTCACCCGGGGCGAACGCGAGTCCGCCACGCCCGGCGTCGGCCTCGGCCTGGCGGTGTGCGAAGCCATAATCAGTGCCCACCACGGCCGCATCTGGGTCGAACATGCGCCGGGGGAACCTCACGGCGCGCAGTTCGTCTTCACCCTGCCCTTGGGCAGCCCGCCCCCGATTCAACCCGAAATCGCTTGAGCCATGTTCGAATTTCAGCCCACCGTTCTCATCATCGAGGACGACGCCAATATACGCCGCTTCGTGCGCCAGGCCCTGGAAGACGAAGGCTGCGCCGTGTTCGAAGCCGATACCGTCAAACGCGGCCTGATCGAGGCCGGCACGCGCCAACCCGACGCCGTGGTGCTGGACCTGGGCCTGCCGGACGAGGACGGCATGACCCTGATCCGAGAACTGCGCGGCTGGACCGAAGTGCCGGTGCTGGTGCTGTCGGCGCGTGCGGCCGAGGCCGACAAAGTGGCGGCGCTGGATGCAGGCGCCGATGATTACCTGACCAAGCCGTTCGGTGTCAGCGAATTGTTGGCGCGGCTACGCGTGCTGCTGCGGCGCCATGCCCGGGGCGGCGCGGGCAGCGCCGCCGAGATCGGCTTCGGCGATGTGCGCGTGGATTTCGCCAAGCGCGTGGTCGAGCGCGGCGGCCAGCATGTGCACCTGACCGCCATGGAGTACCGTCTGCTTGCCGCACTGCTGGCCCATCGAGGCAAGGTCATGACGCACCGCGAACTGCTGCGCGAGGTCTGGGGTCCGTCGCATGTGGAAAGCAGCCATTACCTGCGGATCTACATGGGCCACCTGCGGCAGAAGCTCGAAGCGGATCCGGCGCAGCCGGTCTACCTGCTGACCGAGATCGGCGTGGGTTACCGCTTCGCGGGGTGAAGCCCGCCGCGCAGGCAGGCGCTGCATGCGACGCCATTGATGCGCCTTTTATGCGGGCCGCGCCTCTCTTGTCTCGCCGACAGCAAGTACAGCCAATACTTCGACCTGAGCGGCAACTTCGACACCGGCTTCTGGGGCGTCACGGTCAACGCCCACGTCGGCCGCCAGATGGTGCGTAACATCACCGATGGCGCCTACACCGACTGGAAGCTGGGACTGACCAAGGAATTCGGCCAGGGCCTGGCGATCTCGCTCGCCTACCTCGACACCAACGCCGACCGCGCCGTATACACCAACAGCCGCGGCCGCTACATGGGCCGCGCCACCGGCCTGCTGTCGCTGACCAAGACCTTCTGAGGAAACGGACGGACGTTGACGCGCTTTTTACGCGCCGCGTCCGCATTTATCGGCAGGTTTTACGGCTCGCTTTCTATAGTGGAATCGTCATCAACCAACCGGATACGCGCGAGCCCACCCTCGCGGCTGCGCTCCCCGACCGCCATGCTTCCCCGCCCAGAACGCACCACGCACGCCTCGCTTTACCGTCCCACTCCGGCCCACGCACCGCACGCTGCCGAGATGCTCTCCCTGACCGTCAGGATCGACACGCTCGACGCCCTGAAGGTCCGGCTGGCCCTGCACCGTGAATTGGGCGAACGTATCGGCGTCTACGTGCTGTCGGTGGATCACGCCCATGGCCAGAGCATTCTGCAGTTGCACTGCGACCGCGACCAGGTCGACGCCTTGATGCACGCGGTGATGTGCGGCCTGCCCCGGGCCGAATTCGGCCCGCTGCGCCCCGCAGGCGCCATCGCGGTGCAGTAAGCCATGAATACTCCGCTCCCGCCCACTTTCGAAGGTCTCTGGCTGCCGATGGTCACGCCGATGCGCGGCGGCTACGTCGATTGCGAAGCCGCCCAGGCGCTGGCACGCTACTACCGCAATGCCGGCGTCACCGGCCTGGTGCTGTTCGGCTCCACCGGCGAAGGCAACCTGCTGTCCATCCCAGAAAAGATCGAGATGATCGAGGCTATCCGCCGCGATCCGCACGCCCTGCCGCTGGTATTCGGCGCGGGCGGGGTGGATACGCGCGGCGTGGCCGCCGCCATCCGCCGGCTGGACAAGTACGCGCCCGCCGGCTACCTGGTGCCGCCTCCCTATTATCTGGGGCCATCGCAACAGGGCATTCTGTGGCACTACCGCCAGATCGCCTGGGCCACCGAACGTCCCATCATCCTCTACAACATCCCCAAGCGCGCAGGCGTCACCATGACGGTCGAAACCATGGAGGCGCTGGCACTTCTGCCTAACTTTGGTGCGGTCAAGGAATGCAACCCACCGGTGCTGATGGCGTTGAACGCGCGAGGCCATCTCGATGCACTGTGCGGTGAAGACACCGCGCTGCTGAATCATTTCCTGGCCGGCGGGCGCGGTGCGATCCCCGCGGCAGCGCACCTGTTCCCGGAACGTTTCGTCGAGGCCATGCAACTTGCGCGCGATGGCCAGGCCCACGCCGCACGCGAACTGTTCGAACCCCTGCGTAGCCTCATCCGCTTGCTATTCACCGAGCCCAACCCCGCACCGATCAAACGCGCGCTGGCGTTGCAAGGCCTGATAAGGGATGAACTGCGCCCGCCGCTGACCCGCGCCAGCCGCGAGTTGACCCCGCGTCTGCAACGCGCCATGAGCGCGGTACGGGGTTCCTTCAATAGGCTGCAGACAGCTTGAACACCGCCACCGCGCGCGCCAGGTCGTCGGCCTGGTCGTGGAGGGTGGCAGCCGAAGCGGCGAACTCCTCGACCAACGCCGCATTCTGCTGCGTCACGCCATCCAGGTGCGTCACCGCCTGGTTGATCTGCTCGATGCCCACGCTCTGCTCGGCCGAGGCCGTGGCGATCTCCCCCATCAATGGCGCACTGGTGGCGGCCGACTGCAACACGCTGTCCATCGTGGCGCTGGCCTGCTCGACCCGCTGGCTGCCACGCGCGACGGAATCCGAGGACGCCTCGATCAGCGTCTTGATTTCCTTGGCGGCGGTGGCCGAGCGCTGCGCCAGCGCCCGCACTTCACCCGCCACTACCGCGAACCCGCGGCCCTGCTCGCCAGCGCGCGCGGCCTCCACAGCGGCATTGAGCGCCAGGATGTTGGTCTGGAACGCGATCTCGTCTATCAGCCGGATGATCTCGTCGATCCGCTGCGAGCTTTGCGATATCTCGCGCATCGCGTCGATCGCCTGCTGGGTTTCCTCACTGCCCTGGCGAGCCAGCTGCGCCGACTGCCCCGCCAGCGAACTGACTTCGCGCACATGGTCTGCGCTCTGCCTGGCGGTAGCGGTGATCTGCTCGACGCTGGCCGCGGTCTGCTCCAGCGCCGCCGCCTGCTTCTCGGTCCGGTCATGCAGATCCATGCTGCCCGCCGCGATCTGGCGCGATGCCGCCGCAATCGAGCCGGTGGCATGAACGATGCTGCGCACCGCCACGTCCAGCCGTTCCTGCATCAGCGCCATGGCGCCAAACAGCCGTCCGATCTCGCCGCGGTGGTGGCGCGAAATGATGCTCGACAGATCTCCCCGCGCCACCCGCTCGCAGACCTCGACCGCCTCGTCAAGCGGGCGGATGATGTGCGAACGGAAAAAGCGCAACGCCGCCGCCAGCAACAGCCCCAGCAAGACCACCGTCACGCCCCCCTGACGCCACAGCGTGGCGCTGAATGCAGCATCGACGTCGTCCACATACAAGCCGGTGAACAGCAACCAGCCCCATTCCGCGTCGTAGACCGCATAGCTGATCTTGGGCAGGGCAGCTTCCGTCCCCGGCCGCGGAAAATGGTATTCGACGAAACCGCCGCCCTGCTTGCCACGGGCGTACAGCTCCTCGAAGATCGGCAGGCCCTCGCTGTCCTTGACCGCCCGCACATTGGTCCCCGCGAGCTGGCCATCGGGATGCACCAGCAGCGCATAGCCGTCGTCAAATGCCCCGACATAGCCATCCACGCCATAGCGCAGTTGTGCCAGGCGCTGCGCCACATTGCGCTTGGCCTGCTCGACCGACAGTCCTTCGTCGACGGCGCGTTGCTTGCCGTTGCGCAAGATGCCGGCCGCCAGGTCCAGCACATGGCGCAGTTCCGTCTTGCGCTCGGCCAACATTTCGGCCCGCCGCTCCCAGGCTTCCCAGCCGCCCAAAGCGAGCACGGCAAAACCGGTGGCGAAAACGAACCACAGCAACTCCCTGCGCAAGCTTGAATTCTTCATAGACCCTCTTTGTCATGTCTTTCCGCGCTCGCAACCAAAAACTGCGGAATGTGACTATTTATATGTTGCGTCCGATCAGAATACGAGGGCGCAGCAGGGTTTTCACCGACGAGAGAGGGCCGGCTTGATCTACGTCAAGCGCATTCGGCATTTGCTGCGCAACGCGCGCGCGAAAAAAAAGCAAGGCCATACAAGCCTTGCTTTTTATGCGGACAAGCCAGCCGCGAGGCGGCCCCGCGATCGCTAGCGTCCGGTCTGGAGACGCTGCTGCGCCAGTCCGGAGCGGGCCGATGTCAAGGCATACAGCACCACAACCGTCAGTGCGTAGATCGGCACGCTGCGCATATTGCGGAACATCATTTCCGACAGGCTGAAGACGAAATAGCCCAGGCAGAACAACATGCCGACCTGCGAACCTACATGCACCACGGGATCGTTGCTGGCCGAACGGCGCCAGAAGATCGCCGCGGGAATCAGATACAGCGCCAGGATGCTGAGCAGGCCCAGCAGGCCATAGCCCGCCAGCGCGCCGAGCATGTCGTTGTGCGGTTCGCCGTAGCCGATTGCGACCTCTTCCGTCACGATGCCCCGCTGCTGCAACTTCGCCAGTTCAGGCCGGAAGTTGGGCACGCCCACGCCGACCAGGGGACTCTGTTTGAACATCAGCCACGAGGCTTCCCATAGCTGGATGCGGATTCCCACCGAGGTATCCCGATCATGCTGCTCGTAGCGATTCAAGTCGGATACCACCCCTTTCCAACGACTTTCCTTCGAATGCCAGGATACGGCGGCCAGGACCGCCATCACCACGATCAGACCGCCCAGGAACAACAGTTTGCTGCGGCGCCGCCACTGCCGCTCGGTCAGCAGATAGACCAGGCCGAACACCAACAGCAAGGCCCAACTGCTGCGGGTGTGCGACACCCAGACACCATAGATGCTGAGGGGAACGGCTGCGACTTTCAGCCCTGCCTCGAGGCGCGGCCAGGGCGACAGCCGCCAGGGTAGCGTCAGCAGTGCTGCCAGGCCGAAGAAAATCGTCAGGTCGGCAAAGGCCACTGCGTTATAGCGACCACCGAAATCGGAAACCGCGCCACGACCCAGGCTCGGGGAGTGCACGATGTAAATCAGCATCAGCGAACCTGCGAAGGCGCCGAACAGAAAGCTCCATTGCACATGCTGCAGCCAGTTGCGCGGCGCGCGCAGCAGCAGCCAGCAGACCGGCACCGCCAGGGCGAAACGCAGCAGCTTCTCGATTTCGGAAGAACTCCACACCCCCAGGTAGCTGCTGCTGATCAGCATCGCCAGCAGCGGCGCCATTAGTGCCACGGCCATCGGCAGCAGCTCTCGCAATGCAAAAGGCTCGCGCGGCCGCACAAGGTTGATCGCCATCGCCGTCAACGCGATCACGGCGGTCAGATAGAGGATGGCGGGTCCTCCCACGGCACTGGTCAGGGCCAGGGCGGGAATCAGCAGCGTCAGGAACGCGACACTGCGCAGGCAATTGATAGACATGATAGGTTCAGCTCAGCCGTTGCGACGACCAGTCGGTACATCCAGAGGTAGGGGCGGGGATTGGCCAGCGCACAGGCAGCGACGGAATGCGCGGAATCGAGCATCCATTCACCGCGGCACCGCTGTCCGGAATCAAGAACGGACGGCCTTGGAGGCCGCCATGGATTTTTTATAGTCTCGCGTCAGGCTTTCGAACGCGGCCATGACACTGCCGGGACGCAGCCATTCGCGCCACAGGCGATCGCGCCAACGGCCGCCCGGAATATAGGCGGGATAGGCGATGCGCGACATCGACCAGCCCGGCCGCCAGGCCTTGGTCCGGGTCGGACGGCCCGTCAGCGTCAAGGTAGGCACCCCGACGCTGGAAGCCAAATGGCCGATGCCGGACTCGTTGCCGATGAACCAGCCACATTCATGGATAAACGCGGCCACGTCAGCTAACGACGGTGACTGCTGGATCGCCAGGCCGGCATCGGTCAGGCAGGTCCATTCAGCCCGCTCGTGCGGCGCCAGGATGAAAACCGGTTCATACCCTTGCCGCTGCAGGCGCAGGCCCAGCTCGACAAAATGCCGGGGCGCCCAGCAGCGCTGGGCCCCCGTGGACGACGGATGCACCGCCACCCGGGTTTCGAACACACGATGACGCCCCGCCACCGGAGGCCGCAGGCCGATATCGGTGCCGGACAGGGGCAATTCCAATGCATCGCGGCAGTAATCACTGATCTGGTTGAGCTTGACGAAGCCCTTGCCGGTGATGACCACGTGCGCGTCGTAATAGAAATAGGATGCGGCAACGTCGTGCAGGGCATAAGGCCAGCCCACATGCATCTGCGCTGCGCAATCATAGTCGACCAGGACCTCCCCGGCCTGCTCATGCGTCAACGACGGCCGGATGTCCATACCCGGGAACCAGGTCTTCAGGCCGTAGGCAAAATCGCCGAAAACGGTCACCTCGCGTCCATGCGCAGCCAGGTTGTGCGCCATGGTCATCATCAACAGCGTGTCACCCAGCCTGGGCGCCATCAGTAGCGCGATCCGGCTGGCTTCGCGCAAGCCACGGACAGAGGCCGAGGCATCGTAAGGTGGCATATCGGGAGCGGGTTGTGCCATATCCAAGGAAAAATACGCGGGCTGAAGGGATTACCGTATTACAAGCGCCGTAATTATACTGTCGTAATAATCACAAATTATTTCGTTTTGTCGTATTTCGACGCACACATCGCCCGCAGCCCCGCCCCAAAAAACGTGCATGTTCTAAAAAAACCCGCAGCCTTCGGGGGCTTGCGGGTTTTTGTGGAGCGCCAATAAAAAAGATCCAGTCACATATTTTCAATCATGACCTGGCCGAAGCCCGAGCATGACACCTGCGTCGCGCCTTCGAGCAGGCGGGCGAAGTCGTACGTCACCTTCTTGGACAGAATCGATTTCTCCATGCTGGAGATGATCAGGTCGGCCGCCTCGGTCCAGCCCATGTGGCGCAGCATCATCTCGGCCGACAGGATCTCCGAACCCGGATTCACGTAGTCCTTGCCCGCGTACTTCGGCGCCGTGCCATGGGTGGCCTCGAACATGGCCACGGAATCCGACAGGTTGGCGCCCGGGGCGATGCCGATGCCGCCCACTTGCGCGGCCAGCGCGTCGGAAATGTAGTCCCCGTTCAGGTTGAGCGTGGCGATCACGTCGTATTCGGCCGGACGCAGCAGGATCTGCTGCAGGAACGCATCGGCGATGACGTCCTTGACGATGATCTCCCGGCCGGTCTTGGGGTTCTTGAACTTGCACCACGGGCCGCCGTCGATCAACTGCGCGCCGAATTCCTTCTGCAGCAGCGCATAGCCCCAGTCGCGGAAGCCGCCTTCCGTGAACTTCATGATGTTGCCCTTGTGCACCAGGGTCAGCGAGGTACGGTCGTTGTCGATGACGTACTGCGCCGCCTTGCGCACCAGTCGCTCGGTGCCTTCGCGCGACACCGGCTTGATGCCGATCGACGAGGTATTGGGGAAACGGATCTTCTTGACGCCGAGCTTGGTCTGCAGGAACTGGATAAGTTCCTTGGCCTGCTCGCTCTCGGCCATGTATTCGATGCCGGCGTAGATGTCTTCCGAGTTCTCGCGGAAGATCACCATGTTGGTCTTCTCGGGCTCGCGCACCGGCGAGGGCACGCCCTTGAAGTACGCCACCGGGCGCAGGCAGACATACAGGTCCAGTTGCTGGCGCAACGCCACGTTCAGAGATCGGATGCCGCCACCGACCGGCGTGGTCAGCGGGCCCTTGATCGACACCACGTAGTCCTTGACGACTTCCAGGGTCTCGTCCGGCAGCCACACGTCCGGGCCGTAGACCTTGGTGGCCTTCTCGCCCGCGTAGACTTCCATCCAGTGGATCTTGCGCTTGCCGCCGTACGCTTTTTGCACCGCGGCATCGACGACCTTGATCATCACCGGGGTGATGTCCGCGCCCGTGCCATCGCCCTCGATATAGGGCACGATGGGCTGATCAGGCACATTCAGCGAGAAATCAGCGTTGACCGTGATCTTCTGGCCCCCAGCGGGCACCTTGATATGTTGATAGGACATGAATGCTCCATTTGCTCCGGGTGGTTTTTCTGCACGCGCGCCGCATCGGCTGGCGTGAGCGCCGCGGGCCGCGTGGCCCCGGCCGGACGCCCACTGGATAGCGGATAGCAACCAATTCTATATCGCATTGGGGCCGCCGGGCGGGTGGCGCGGCGGCGGGCGGTAAAATAAAGCCCTCTCTGGCCAGCATGGCAACCGTCCGACAATGTTCAACCCTTCCCGCGACCAAGTCCGCGAATTCTTCATCGAAACCTGGCGCAAGCATCGCGCCAACGAGGTCCTGACCCCGCTGGAGGCCATGGCGCTGGACTGGATCATCGAGCACCAGGAATACCACACCGACCTCGAAAGCCCCGAGGCCATGAGCGCCGAGTACGCGGTGGAAAAAGGCCGCACCAACCCGTTCCTGCACCTGTCGATGCACCTGGCCATCGCCGAGCAGCTCTCCATCGACCATCCGCCGGGCATCCGCAATGCTTACCAGCGGCTGGTGGCGCGCAGCGATGCACACCAGGCGGCGCACGAGATCATGGAATGCCTGGGCCGGGTGGTCTGGGAAGCGCAACGCCTGGGCACGCCGCTGGACAGCGACACTTACATCGACCTGATCCGCCAGCGCGCCGAACGCTAGGCCCTCCCCACGCGCTATGAAAAAACCCTCGGTCGCCCGAGGGTTTTTTCATGACGCCGGGCGGCCCGACCTTACTTGCGCACGCCCAGGTCGCTCGGTAGCGACGACAGCCAGGCAGCCACATTGCTGATGTCCTGGTCGGACAACTGCGTGGCGAAAGCCCCCATGATGGGATTCTTGCGCACATTGGCCGTGGCCGCGCTGCCCGAAGCGCCGCGGCGATAGGCCTTGAGCGCATGCACCAGATAGTCGGCATGCTGGCCGGCCAAGGTCGGATAGGCCGGATCCACCGCCGTCTTGGCGTCGGCGCCGTGGCACGAGGCGCAATTGAATTTGTCGAACACGGCCTTGCCGGCCGCCAGGTCCTGGGCCTGGGCAGTCGCGCCCGAAATGGCCAACGTCGCGCCCGCGAGGGCAAGCATGATGCGGTTCATGTGGTTGCCCCCTGTCATTTCAGATTCGAGTAGTACGCGGCCAGATCGGCAATGTCCTGGTCGGACAGGCTGCCGGCAATGGCGTCCATCGTGGGATGGCTGCGCGCGCCTTTTTTGTACTCGTTGAGGGCGGTCTCGATGTATTTGGCGTTCTGCCCGGCAATCATCGGGACGTGATACAGCTCGGGAAAGGTCGCCTTGTAGCCTTCGATGCCGTGGCAACCGATGCACATCGAGACCTTGTCGCGGGCGTTCTGGATATTACCGACCGGCGCTGCATCCGCAGCTACTGCCTGGCCGGCGATCGCACAGGATGCCAGGGTCAGCAGAGAAACCGTGTACTTCAGAGAGAATCGCAACTTCATTGGGATGGCTCTTCTTGGTATGGCTTGAGGACTAGGGCCTGCTCACACGGAAAGGCCCCCGGCAAACACGTTGCGGGTCGAACCCAACTGCAAAACCGCCTGATTGTACGATAATTGTCCAGGATTAATACCTGAATATGGCTTTGATCCCCATCAACCCCAACAAGCCCGCCGATCCATGTCCGCTGCCCAGACCGCTCCTTCCGCACCGCCCGCACGCTTCGATGGCACCGATCGCTACGTCGCCACCGACGACCTGAAGCTCGCCGTCAACGCCGCCCTGACGCTGCAGCGCCCGCTGCTTATCAAGGGCGAGCCCGGCACCGGCAAGACCATGCTGGCCGAGGAAGTGGCGCGCGCGCTGGGCCGTCCCCTGCTGCAATGGCACATCAAGTCCACCACCAAGGCCCATCAGGGCCTGTACGAATACGATGCCGTGTCGCGCCTGCGCGACTCGCAGCTCGGCGACGAAAAAGTGCGCGATATCCGCAACTACATCGTGCAGGGCACGTTGTGGCAGGCGTTCGAAGCCGAGCAGCCGGTGGTGGTACTGATCGACGAGATCGACAAGGCCGACATCGAATTCCCCAACGACCTGCTGCGCGAGCTCGACCGCATGGAATTCCACGTGTACGAAACGCGCCAGACCATCGCCGCGCGCCACCGCCCGCTGGTCATCATCACCTCCAACAATGAGAAGGACCTGCCCGACGCCTTCCTGCGCCGCTGCTTCTTCCACTACATCCGCTTCCCCGACCGCGACACCATGCGCGACATCGTCGCGGTGCACTTTCCCGAACTCAAGCAGGACGTGCTGCGCGCGGCGCTCGACACCTTCTTCGCCCTGCGCGACGCCCCCGGCCTGAAGAAAAAGCCGTCCACCTCGGAACTGCTGGACTGGCTGCGCCTGCTGCTGGCCGAAGACGTCAGCGCGGCGCAGATCGACGCGCACGCAGCTACCGCGGTGCCGCTGATGGCAGGCGCCCTGCTCAAGAACGAACAGGACGTGCACCTGCTGGAACGGCTCGCCGCCATGACCCGCGGCACCCAGCGCCGCTGACGCCCTCCACGCGGCCATCATGCTGATCGACTTCTTCTACCACCTGCGGGCACACAAGCTGCCGGTCTCGGTGCAGGAATACCTGACGCTGGTGGACGCACTGCGCCAGGACGTCATGACCCCGACGCTGGACGACTTCTACTTCCTGGCGCGCACCGCGCTGGTCAAGGACGAATCGCTCTACGACCGCTACGACAAGGCTTTCGGCGCCTACTACAAGGGTATCGAGGCCGCGCTGCCGGCCGGCAAGGACATCCCGCTGGACTGGCTCATCAAGCAGTTCGAGAAGAGCCTGACACCGGAAGAGAAAGCCGCCATCGAGAAGCACGGCTGGGACAAGCTGATGGAGCTCTTCAAGGAACGCATGGAAGAGCAGAAGGAGCGCCACGCCGGCGGCAGCAAATGGATCGGCACCGGCGGCACCTCGCCCTTCGGCAACGGCGGCTACCATCCCGAGGGCATCCGCGTCGGCGGCCAGTCTGCCGGCAACCGTAGCGCCGTCAAGGTCTGGGACATGCGCCAGTTCAAGGACTACGACGACCAGGTCGAGCTGGGCACGCGCAACTTCAAGGTCGCGCTGCGCCGGCTGCGGCGCTTCGCGCGTGAAGGCGCCGAACTCGAACTGGATCTGGACGACACCATCGCCAGCACCGCGCGCAACGCCGGCCACCTGGACCTGCGCATGGTTCCGGAGCGCCACAATACGGTCAAGGTGCTGATGCTGCTGGACGTCGGCGGCAGCATGGACGACCACATCGGCCGCGTCGAGGAACTGTTCTCCGCGGCGCGCAGCGAGTTCCGCAACCTCGAGGTCTACTACTTCCACAACTGCCCGTACGAAAGCCTGTGGCAGAGCAACCGCCGGCGCCAGAACGAACGCTTCGACACCTGGGACGTACTGCGCAAGTACAACCCCGACTGGCGCCTGATCATCGTCGGTGACGCCACCATGAGCCCCTACGAGATCCTGCAACCGGGCGGCTCGGTCGAGCACTACAACAAGGAACCCGGCGCGCAGTGGATGCGCCGGCTGCTGGACGCCTGGCCCAAGTCGGTGTGGCTCAACCCAGAGCCCACCGCGTCGTGGCAGTACCGCCAATCGATCGCGCTGATGCGCGACATCATGCAGGACCGCATGTACCCGGTTACGGTCGCGGGGCTGGAACAGGCGATGCGGGTGCTGTCGAAGTAGCGCGCCGCGGCGCCGTGCGTCAGCCGTCGACCGGCCGCGCCGGCGTATCCAGCGTCAACTGGTAGAACGCCAGGTCGAGCCAGCGCCCGAACTTGAAGCCGGCCTCGCGGATGGTGCCGGCGTGCGTGAAGCCCAGCTTCTCATGCAGCCGGATGCTGCCCTGGTTAGCCGCATCGATGCCCCCGATCATCACGTGCACCTGGTTGGCGCGGGCGCGCTCGATCAGCACGCGCATGAGTGCCGCGCCCAGCCCCTGCCCGCGGAAACGGCCATCGACATACACCGAATGCTCTACCGAATACTTGTAGGCCGGCCAGGCGCGGAACGTGCCATAGCTGGCGAACGCCATCAGTTCTCCCGCCGCGTTCTCGACGCCCACCACCGGGAAACCGCCAGCGGCCTTGGCCTGGAACCAACCGGCCATCGCCTCGCGTGGACGCGGCTTGTAGTCGTACAACGCGGTCGAGGTGACGATGGCCTCATTGAAAATGGCCAGGATCTGGTCCGCATGGCGTTCATGGATGCAATCGACCAGAATGGCGCCCTCCGGGGCGCCGGTGTCAGCGAGCGTAGTCATGCCGCGGATTGTAGCGAGCCGCGGCAATGGCGTGACAAAAAAAACCGGCGGAATCGCCGGTTCAGTGAAGGGACTGCCGCTTCTGGCCACTCTCAGGCGGCGCGGCTCTCGACTGATCGGTGGGGGATCGCGGCCATGGCGCGCACGCCGGGACACTCGCGCCAGGACAACTCGTCCGCATCCATGTCCAGGTCGAACAGGTCATTGGCCGCGGGCCACGGATGCTGGCGCGCCTCGGCGCCCTCCATCTCGAGCACGTGCCCGGCAAAGCCTCGCGGCGACCCTCCGCACTCGGCGAAATAGCGCTGCGTGCTCAGGTCCACCACGTAGGTGGTCATGTCATGGGTCAAAATGGCCACGAATTGGCCGTCATCACTGGCATAGGCGTACTGGAATTGTCCTTTGATGCGGTCGCCGCTCATGGGGCTGCCGGTCAATTGGGACAAGGCACGCGTGACGATCTCGGTCAGCATGGGTCGTTCCTCCGAAAGATGCGCCGGCAGGATGCCGGCGGCGAAGGCGCGAACAACAAGCACCGTCGTCGCCCACGGGGCGGGGGCGCGCGTTCCGGCATGCTGCCGATGCGGCCCGGCGGGGCGGCGGCTGGCGTTGGACGGGAAACCTATAGACGGCTGTCGCGCATCCCGTCGACAACAGCAACTACGTTCTGCAAAGCTTACACCCGCGCTCGCTCCGATCTCAAATCGGCCGCGCCACGCCAGGATGTTGCGCCGCAATACGCCGGCATGACAGGGGCTGCCGGTACTTATGCCGCCGCAAACGGCTCCGAGCCTGGGCCTGTGTCACTATTTTTCTGCGCATGCCAGGCCTCGCGCGCCAGCCGGTACAGCACGTGCGTCTTCAACGGATGCCCATCCGGCACCGCCGGATGCTCGAAGCGCTGTGCGTCTTCGCGCATGCCCAGGCGTCGCATCACCGCGCGCGACGGCTCGTTTTCCGGCACCGTGAACGCCACGATCTCGGGCACGCCAATCTGCTCGAACCCCACCCGCAGCGCCGCCTGCGCGGCCTCGCTGGCATAGCCTCTTCCCCAGTAGGGCGCCGCCAGGCGCCAACCGATTTCCACGCCGGGCGCAAACGGCAGCGTCGGCGCCAGCGCCTTGATGCCGACGAACCCGATGAACGGCGCGACGCCCGGCACTTCGACGGCCCAGAAGCCCCAGCCGTATTCATCGATGCCGGCGGCCAGCCGATCGGCCAGCGCGTCGCTTTCCGGCGCGGTCAGCGGCAGCAGGTAGCGCGTAACGCGCGCATCGGCATTCATGGCCGCGAACGGCTTGCGGTCGGCCGCCAGCCACTGCCGCAGCACCAGGCGGGGAGTCTCGATTTCAAGGGATAGCGACATGCGCGTTTTTTCCAGACGGAACGACAGACCGGCGCGCCAGGGGCGGGCCCCTGAACCATTCACACCGTATACACTCCAACGGATTCTGCCATGCCAAAGGAATAGTCCGCCATGCGCCTGTCCATATCGAAGCTGCCGCGCCCGCTGGGCGCGCTGCTGTTCACCTCCTTCCTGGCTTTCCAGGCCGGAGCCGCCGGCCTGCCGGATGGCATCACGGAGGCCGCCTCGATCGAAGGAATCACCGAGTACCGCCTCAGCAACGGCCTGCGGGTCCTGCTGGTGCCCGATGAATCCAAGCCGTCGACCACGGTCAACATGACCTACCTGGTGGGCTCGCGCAATGAGAACTACGGCCAGACCGGCATGGCGCACCTGCTCGAACACATGCTGTTCAAAGGCACCGCCATCACCCGCAACGCCATGGGCGAATTCTCGCGTCGCGGCCTGCAAGCCAACGGGTCCACGTCGAGCGACCGCACCAACTACTTCGCCAGCTTCGCCGCCAACCCCGACACCCTCAAGTGGTACCTGGGCTGGCAAGCCGACGCCATGGTCAATTCCCTGATCGCCAAGGAAGACCTCGATTCCGAAATGACCGTGGTGCGCAATGAGATGGAAAGCGGCGAAAACAGCCCCTTCCGCATCCTCATGCAGAAGATGCAGGCGGCCGCCTACCAATGGCACAGCTACGGCAAAAACACCATCGGCGCCCGTTCCGACGTCGAAAACGTCGACATCGGCCAGTTGCGCGCCTTCTATCACGAGTATTACCAGCCCGACAACGCCGTGCTGATCGTGGCCGGCAAGTTCGACCCGCAGACCACGCTGGCCGACATCGACGCCACCCTGGGCAAACTGCCCCGGCCCGATCGCAAGCTGCCGCCGGAATACACCGTCGAACCGGCCCAGGACGGCGAACGCGCGGTCACGCTGCGCCGCGCCGGCGGCACGCCACTGGTCGCCGCGATGTACCACATCCCGGCTGCGGGCAGCCCGGACTTCGTACCGTTCGACCTGGCCACCACCATCCTGGCCGATACCCCGTCAGGCCGCCTCTATCACGCGCTGGTCCCGACCAAGCTGGCCTCCGGCGTGTTCGGCTTCACCATGGAAAACCTGGACCCGGGCCTGGCGATGTTCGCCGCCCAATTGCCGCCGGGCAAGAATCAGGACGCCGCCATGAAGGCGCTGACCGGCACGCTGGAAACCCTGGCCAAGAAGCCCTTCACCCAACAGGAACTCGACCGCGCGCGCAGCAAGTGGCTGACCTCGTGGGAGCAGACCTACAGCGATCCCGAACAAGTGGGCGTGGCGCTGTCCGAGGCCATTGCCGCCGGCGACTGGCGCCTGTTCTTCCTGCAGCGCGACCGCGCCCGCAAGGCCACGCTGGCCGAAGTGCAGCGGGCCGCCACCACCTACCTGATCCAGAGCAACCGCATCGAAGGCCGCTACATCCCGACCGACAAGCCGGTGCGCACGCCGCAGATGCAGCGCGTCGACCTCAGCGCGGTATTCAAGGACTACAAGGGCGATCCCGACTTCAAGGCCGCGGCCGCCTTCGACCCCGCGCCGCAAAACATCGACCGCCTGACCCTGCGCAAGACGCTCAACCTGCCCAACGGCCCAGTGCAATTGGCGCTGCTGCCGAAAGCCACCCGCGGCAACCGCGTGCAGGCGCAGATGCTGATCCAGTTCGGCAATGAGAAAGACCTGCTGGGCCAGCGGGTGAATTCCAATGCCGTGGCCGATCTGCTGACGCGCGGCACCACCAAGCTGTCGCGCCAGGACATCCAGGATCGCCTCGACAAGCTCCAGGCCGAGCTGGGCTTCAGCGGCGGCGGCACCACGCTCAAGATCGCCATGTCCACCAAGCGCGAAAACCTGCCAGAGCTGACCCGCCTGGCGCTGGACATCGTGCGCAACGCCAACTTCCCCAAGGAACAGCTCGAGGAATACCAGCGCCAGCTCGAAACCTCGATCCAGAACGCCATGACCGAGCCGCAGGCCCTGGCCGCGCGTGCCCTGGCGCGCCAGGACAATCCGTGGCCGGCCGACGATCTGCGCTATGTGCCGACGTTCGAGGAATCACTGGCCGGCATCCGCGCCTTGAACCGCGATGCGCTGACCAAGTTCCACGCCAGGTTCTACGGCGCCGGCAAGATCGAATACACGGCGGTGGGTGATTTCGAGCCCGATGCGGTGGAAAAGGCCATCACGGATAGCCTGGCCGGCTGGAAGCGGGCTCCCGCCTATACCCGTGTCGGCAACCCATACCGCGACATCCCGGCCAAACAGTTCGACATCGAGACGCCCGACAAAGCCAATGCGTTCTACATCTCGCGCATGCCGCTGAAACTGCAGGACACGGATGCCGACTATCCGGCGCTGTACCTGGCCAACTACCTGTTTGGCGCCTCGGAAACCTCGCGCCTGTGGAACCGCGTACGTGAAACCGAAGGCCTGTCCTACAACGTGCGCAGCTCGCTGTCGGTGTCGTCGTTCGAGCCCAGCGCCAGCTGGACCATGTACGCCATCTACGCGCCGCAGAACCGCGAGCGCCTGGAAAAGGCCATCGGCGAGGAATTGGCGCGCGTGCTCAAGGACGGCTTCACCGACAAGGAAATCTCCGAAGGCATCACCGCCCTGCTGAACTACCGCAACCTGGCCCGCGCCCAGGACGATGTGCTGGCCGGCACCTGGCTCGACTACCTGCAACGTGGCCGCACCTTCGAATGGTCGGCCGAAATGGACAGGAAGATCACCGCCCTCACCCCTGACGTGGTCAACGCGGCGTTGCGCAAGTACCTGCGCCCGGAGGGCTTCAGCACCGCCGTTGCCGGCGACTTCAAGAAAAAGGCGCCCTGACGCAACACCTTCCAGCATCCCACGCCCCTGCTCCGGCAGGGGTTTTTTTTGCCCATCCGCCACCCCGCTCCTACCGCGGGGGACGGGCTGGACGCATGACCATGCCATAAACGGGGAAATTTCCTATCCAAACATTTATTACACATCTATTTGGAAAGATGTTTTCAAGATATACGGGTTTATCCCAGGTGGGATGACGCGCACAATTCAGTCATCGGGAACAAACAACGAACCACGACGGAGGGCCGCCGGATTCGGCCCCGTCTACAACATTGGAGGTCATTATGAAAACCCTGACGACTACCCTTCTGATTTCCCTGGCCTTGGTCGGCGCCGGCGCGCAAGCCGCCGGTGTCGAGCAAGCCAAGTCGAGCGCCCAGGTCGCGACGGAACTGCAACAAGCCAAGGTCAACGGCCAATACACCTTCGGCGAGCTGGACTACCCGCCCGCCTTGCCCCAGGCCACCAGCCTGAGCTCGCAGGAAGTGCAAGCCCAGCTGCAACAAGCCAAGACCAGCGGCGAATACTCCTTCGGCGAACTCGAATACCCGCCGGTCGTGGCAGCGCCCGCCGCCGGCAAGAGCCGCGCCGAAGTCCAGCAGGAACTCGCCCAGGCCAAGGCCAGCGGCCAATACACGTTCGGCGAACTCGAATACCCGCCGATCACCCGGTGAGCTGCTTGCTGTAGCCCGACCGGCCTCGGACGGCATCATGGTTCGGGGTCGGTATTTTCCGGCAACGGCGGCAGAACTGTAGCAGTGGAAGTAGCAGCACCCGTAGTTAGCAGCACCCGTAGTCAGCAGTACGAAGTCTGAAGCAAGAAGTAGCAGTACCCGTAGTGAAACCGCGGCGCAAGCCGCGGTTTTTTTTCGCCCCGACGTCGTGCCGCCTGCCACAATGAAAGCGGCCCAGGGTCCGGATACCTCCAGACCCTGGGCCGTGGTCCGCCGCAATGGCGGGAGTCAGGTCAGGCGATTCAGCTGAAAAATTCCTTGACGCGATCGGTCCAGGACTTGCTTTGCGGCGAGTGGCGGTCGCCGCCGTCGTTCAGCGAGGCCTCGAACTGGCGCAGGATGTTCTTCTGGTCATCGCTCAGGCGCACCGGCGTCTCGACCACCACATGGCAGTACAAGTCGCCCGGATAGCTGCCGCGCACGCCGCGGATGCCCTTGCCGCGCAGGCGGAAGGTCTTGCCGGACTGCGTGCCCTCGGGGATCGAGATCTCGGCCTTGCCGCCCAGCGTCGGCACCTGCAGTTCGCCGCCCAGCGCCGCCGTGGTGAACGGGATGGTCAGCTCGCAGTGCAGGTCGTCGCCATCGCGCTGGAAGATCTTGTGCTGCTTGATGTGGATTTCCACATACAGGTCGCCCGGAGGGCCGCCATTGATGCCCGGCTCGCCATTGCCGCTGGAGCGGATGCGCATGCCGTCGTCGATACCGGCCGGGATCTTGACCTGCAAGGTCTTGTTGCGGCGGATGCGGCCAACGCCATCGCAGGCCACGCACGGATCGGTGATTTCCTTGCCATTGCCATGGCAGGTCGGGCAGGTCTGCTGCACGCTGAAGAAGCCCTGCTGCATGCGCACCGCGCCGGAGCCGCCGCAAGTGCGGCAGGTCTTCGGCGAGGTGCCGGGCTTGGCGCCGGAACCGTGGCAGGTGTCGCAGTTTTCCCAACTGGGCACGCGGATCTCGGTGTCGAAGCCGGCCGCGGCCTGCTCAAGCGTGATCTCCAGCGCGTACTTCAAGTCGGCGCCGCGATACACCTGGGGACCGCCGCCGCGCCGGCCACCGCCGCCACCGCCGAAGATCTCGCCGAAGATGTCGCCGAAGGCGTCGGCGAACCCGCCGCCCATGCCACCGCCGCCCATGCCGGCGGCATTGGGATCAACGCCGGCGTGGCCGTAGCGGTCGTACGCGGCGCGCTTCTGTTCATCGCCCAGGACCTCGTAGGCTTCCTTGGCTTCCTTGAACTTCTCTTCGGCTTCCTTGCTGTCCGGATTGCGGTCCGGATGGTACTTCATGGCCAGCTTTCGATAGGCCTTCTTGAGTTCGTCGTCCGAAGCGTTTTTCGCCACGCCCAGGACGTCGTAATAGTCGCGTTTTGCCATGATCGGTGGGCTCGGGGAAGAGCCTTCTTTTCAGTGCTACAGAATGAGTACGCCCGGTAGGCGGATTTCTCCGGCTACCGGGCGGCAAAGGCAGGTCAGCGCCCGGCCATTATTGGTCGCGCTTGACTTCCTTGAAGTCGGCGTCGACGACATTGTCGTCAACCGGCTTCGCGTTGTCGGCGGCCTGCTGCTGGCCGGCGGCTTGCTGCGCCTGCATGTCGGCGTACATCTTCTCGCCGAGCTTCTGCGAGGCGGTCGACAGGGCTTCGACCTTGGCGTCGATGGCGGCCTTGTCGCCATCCTTCAGCGTGTCTTCCAGCTCCTTGATGGCCGCTTCGATGCCTTCCTTCTCGGCCGCCTCGAGCTTGTCGCCGTATTCGGTCAGCGACTTGCGGGTGGCGTGCACCAGCGCATCGGCCTGGTTGCGGGCCTGGGCCAGCTCGGCGACGCGGTGATCTTCCTCGGCGTTGGCCTCGGCATCCTTGACCATGCGCTGGATCTCGTCTTCCGACAGACCCGAGTTGGCCTTGATGGTGATCTTGTTTTCCTTGCCGGTGCCCTTGTCCTTGGCCGACACGTGCAGGATGCCGTTGGCGTCGATGTCGAACGTGACTTCGATCTGCGGCATGCCGCGCGGCGACGGCGGAATCCCTTCGAGGTTGAACTCGCCCAGGGCCTTGTTGCCCGCGGCGATTTCGCGCTCGCCCTGGAACACCTTGATCGTCACGGCCGGCTGGTTGTCGTCAGCGGTCGAGAAGGTCTGCGAGAACCGGGTCGGGATGGTCGTGTTCTTCTGGATCATCTTGGTCATCACGCCGCCCAGGGTTTCAATACCCAGGGACAGGGGGGTGACGTCCAGCAGCAACACGTCCTTGCGATCGCCCGACAGCACGGAACCCTGGATGGCGGCGCCAGCGGCGACGGCTTCGTCCGGGTTCACGTCCTTGCGCGGCTCCTTGCCGAAGAATTCCTTCACCTTTTCCTGGACCTTGGGCATGCGGGTCATGCCGCCGACCAGGATCACGTCGTCGATGTCGGAAACCTTCACGCCGGCGTCCTTGATGGCCACGCGGCAGGGCTCGATGGTGCGTTCGATCAGTTCCTCGACCAGCGCTTCCAGCTTGGCGCGCGTGATCTTCAGGTTCAGGTGCTTCGGACCCGAGGCGTCGGCCGTGATGTACGGCAGGTTGATCTCGGTCTGCTGGCTGGACGACAGCTCGATCTTGGCCTTTTCGGCGGCTTCCTTCAGGCGCTGCAGGGCCAGCACGTCCTTGGAGAGGTCAACGCCCTGTTCCTTCTTGAACTCGCCGATGATGTAGTCGATGATGCGCTGGTCGAAGTCTTCGCCGCCCAGGAAGGTATCGCCGTTGGTCGACAGCACTTCGAACTGCTTTTCGCCATCGACGTCGGCGATTTCGATGATCGACACGTCGAAGGTGCCGCCGCCCAGGTCATAGACGGCGATCTTGCGATCGCCCTTTTCGGTCTTGTCCAGGCCGAAGGCCAGCGCGGCCGCGGTCGGCTCGTTGATGATGCGCTTGACTTCCAGGCCGGCGATGCGGCCGGCGTCCTTGGTGGCCTGGCGCTGGCTGTCGTTGAAGTACGCCGGCACCGTGATGACGGCTTCGGTGACTTCTTCGCCCAGGTAGTCCTCGGCGGTCTTCTTCATTTTGCGCAGCACGTCGGCCGACACTTGGGGAGGCGCCATCTTCTTGCCGCGCACTTCCACCCAGGCGTCGCCGTTGTCGGCCTTGACGATGGCATAGGGCATCAGGTTGATGTCCTTCTGCACCGCCTTTTCCTCGAACTTGCGGCCGATCAGGCGCTTCACCGCGTACAGGGTGTTCTTGGGGTTGGTCACCGCCTGGCGCTTGGCGGGCGCGCCCACCAACGTTTCGCCGTCGTCCATGTAGGCGACGATCGAGGGAGTGGTACGGGCGCCTTCGGCGTTTTCGATGATCTTGACCTGACCGCCGTCCATGACAGCCACGCAGCTGTTGGTCGTGCCCAGGTCGATGCCAATAATTTTGCTCATGGTCGGGTTACCTTGGATAAATCGATGAAATTGGAGAGAAATTTCCTGTCCCCACCTAACTGGGGCTGCCCGCAGGGTTTTTCAAGACGCCTGGGTGGAAATTTCCGCCGGCGCTTCCTGCAGGCGCCGGATAGCCGCCGTGAACTGGGGCAATCCGGGCCAACCTGTGATGCGGCCGAGCCGTTTTCCGGCCCGGTAAAACACAAAAGTGGGGACACCATGCAGGGAAAAACGGCGGCCCAGGGGCTCGTCGGCGTAGACGTCGGCCTCGAACCAGCGCAAGCCCAGGCCCAGCAGGGCTTCCTGGTGCAGCAGCGCCGCCTGCTTGAAAAGATTGCAGTTATAGCAATCCTGGCCCCACAGGAACACGCAGCGCAGGTCCGATCCCGGCGCCTCGACCACGGCGGCGTCGAATCCCGCAGTGTCGACATGTTGCATGCCGAACACCGAGAAAACCTGGACCGGGTCGAACCTGGGGTCGGTCATGGCGCGCCGTCCGCTCAGCCTTGGCCGGCGGACACCACCACAAGGGCCGGACGCAGAGTGCGGTCAGCGATGGCATAGCCCTTCTGCAGCAACTGGATCACCGTGTTGGCGGGCTGATCCGACGGAATCGAGGAAATCGCCTGATGCAGGTGCGGATCGAACTTGTCGCCCTGGACCGGCGCGATTTCCTTGAGCAGGTTGCGCTCGAAGGCGGCCGCCAATTGCTTGAGCGTGACCTCGACCCCTTCGCGCAGCGTTTCGACGGTCTGGTCGGCCTGGGCCAGGGCGGCCTCGAGGCTGTCCTTGACCGGCACCAAGCTTTCCGCGAACGACTCGATGCCGAACTTGCGCGCCTTGGAGACTTCTTCCTGGGCGCGGCGGCGCACGTTCTCGGCCTCGGCGCGGATGCGCAGAAGCTGGTCCTGCTGCTCGTTGACGGTAGCCTGGGCCGCGTCCAACTGGGCGCGCAACTCGTTCAGCTCGGCCTGCGCGGCGTCCTGGGCGGCGGGGGCCGCATCGGCGTCATCGCCGAATCCGGGCGTCTGATCTACAGGCTCGTTGGGTGCCGTCATGGGGAATCCTCCAAAAAGAATGGCTTTCGCAACCATGAATGGGGGCCAATACCCCTATTTCAAGCCCGGGAAAGCAAATATTCCCCGTCGCGCACCGCCGCCGGGGCAACCGGCAGCCACCCATGAGAATCCGGAAAATCCTGCCTAAAAACCGGCTTCAACCGCGAAAAATCCGAAAACTGGCATTTTCGGCACTCCCGACGATGCCAGGGACGGGTCATTTCTTGTGCGGCTGCGCCGGGGCGGCGGCGTCGCTGGCGGGAAAGCTCTCTTTCAAGGCCCGATCGACTTCGGGATCATCGTCGGGCTCGGGGTTGATGGCGATGGGATCGCTGGCGGGAAAGGTCTCGGCCAACGCCTCGTCCAGTTCGTGCTCGACCTGGTCCTCGTCCACCGGGGTACTGACGTTCCCCTTTTTCACAATCTTGTCCGTCTTGGGATCATGGTGCATGCGCCCTCTCCTTCAAGTCCGTGGATGTGTGGGCCACCCCTGCAAGTGCCGTTCCACCAGGCTGGCCAACCCCGCGATCCAGGCAGGATCGTCATTCAGCGCCGGGATGTAACGGAACTGCTTGCCGCCCGCGCCGAGAAAGGCGTCGCGGCACTCCAGGCTGATCTCTTCCAGGGTTTCCAGACAGTCTGCCACAAATCCCGGACACACCACATCCACCTCGGTGACGCCCGAGGCAGCCAGCGCCTTGAGGGTCGGCTCGGTGTAGGGCTCGAGCCAGCGGGCGGTGCCGAAGCGGCTCTGGAAGGTCACCTCGATCTGCTCGCGCGGCAGCGACAGGCGCTGCGCCAGCAGCCGCGCGGTTTCCATGCAGTCGCGATAATAGGGGTCGCCCAGCTCGATGGAATAGCGCGGCAGGCCGTGAAAGCTCATGACCAGCTTCTGCGGCTTGCCATGCTCGCGCCAATACGCCTCGATGCTGGCGGCCAGCGGGTCGAGATAGATGGGGTCCTCGTGGAACCGCTTGATGAAACGCATCTCAGGCTGGTCGCGCAGCCGGCCCGCATGGCGCGTGACGGCATCGACCACCGTGGCGGTGGTACTGGCGGCGTATTGCGGATACAGCGGCACGGTCAGGATGCGTTCGCAGCCCTGCGCCCGCAGCCGCGAGATGGCGTCGGGAATCGACGGGTTGCCGTAGCGCATGCCCAGCTCCACCACCGCCTCGCCCCCGGCCGCGGTCAATGCAGCCTGCACGCCCTCGGCCTGACGGCGGCTGTAGACCATCAGCGGCGAACCGTCCTTGAGCCAGATGCCGGCGTAGCGCGGCTCCAGCTTCTTGGGACGCAGCGTCAGCACCAGGCCATGCAGGATCGGCTTCCACAGATAGCGCGGGATCTCGATCACGCGCGGGTCCGACAGGAATTCGCCCAGGTACTTGCGGATGTCCTTGCGGCCCGGCGTGTCGGGCGTGCCCAAGTTCACCAGCAGCACGCCGACCTTGCCCGGCGCGCGCGGCGGCGGGTCTTCATTGAAGGGGTCGTCCTGCTCGGCTTCAGGCAGGTAGCGTTCAGGCCAGAGATACTTGAACAGGCGAAGAAACACAAAAACTCCCCTTCCTCCACCAGGAGGATGTCGGTTCGGTTGGGACTACTGGTTGTGGCTGAGGGCGTTCGACAGCAGGCGCGCCGTGATGTCCACGATGGGGATGACGCGCTCGTAGGCCATGCGGGTCGGACCGATTACGCCGAGCGTACCGACCACCTTGCCATCGACGCCGTAGGGCGCGGTGATGACCGAGACCTCTTCCATCGGCACAAGTTGCGAATCGCCGCCGATGTAGATCTGCACGCCCTGCGCGCGGCTGGAAACATCGAGCAGTTGCAGCAGGTCGGTCTTCTTCTCGAACAACGAGAACATCTTGCGCAGCCGGTCCATGTCGGACGCGATGTCGGTGACGTCGAGCAGCTTGCGTTCGCCCGAAATGACCACGGCATCGCCGTCCTCGGCCGCCTCGGCACTGGCCTCGACCGCCGCCTGCATCAGGCGCGAGATATCTTCGCGCAACTGCGCCAGTTCCGTGGACAGCGTACGCCGCACCGCGTCGAACGACTTGCCGGCGAAGTGGACGTTGAAGAAGTTGCCGGCCTCCAGCAGTTCGGCCTCGGCGTAGTCGCGCTGCACGAACAGGATGCGGTTCTGCACGTCGCCGTCGGGGGTGACGATGATCAGCAGCACCCGCTTGTCCGACAGGCGGATGAATTCGATCTGGCGGAACACCTGGGCGCGCTTGGGAGTCAGCACCACGCCGGCGAACTGGGTCAGGTTGGAAAGCAGCGCCGCGGCGGCATTGACCGCGCGGGTGGGCTCGGCGGCCGCCAGCATCTCGCCCATGTTGTGCGGTTCGAGCTGGTACGACTGCACCGCCAGCAGGGAATCGACGAACATGCGGTAGCCGCGCGGCGTGGGAATGCGCCCGGCCGAGGTATGCGGACTGTGGATCAGCCCCAACTCTTCCAGGTCGGCCATGACGTTGCGAATGGTGGCGGGCGACAGATCGAAGACCTTCGATAGCGTCCGCGAGCCGACTGGTTGCCCATCGGCGATGTAGCGTTCGATCAACGCTTTCAGTAATGCGCGTGCGCGGTCATCCATACCCGGTATTTTAGGGAATCTTTTCCAATTGAGGCGATTTTTGTCCCGCAAGCCGATATGCGGCCCCATATAATCGGCTAATAAGCCCGATTCCGGGCCGATTCCGTATTTTGACTCGCCTCGCCACCATGCACTTTCCTATCGTCGCGCTGATCGGCAGATACCAGGACACCGGCCTGGCCACTCCGTTGAGGGCGCTCGCGCACGCGCTCACGCAGGCCGGGCGGCAGGTGCTCGTCGATGCCGACACGGCCCGCAACACCGGACTGACGGAATATCCGGTCGCCACCTACGCGCAGATCGGCCAGGACGCCTCGCTGGCGGTGGTCATGGGCGGCGACGGCACGGTGCTGGGCGCCGCGCGTCACCTGGCCCCCTACGGCGTGCCGGTGGTCGGCATCAACCATGGCCATCTGGGCTTCATCACCGACATCCCGGTGCAGGACGCGCATGGCGCCCTGACGCGGGTGCTGGAAGGCAACTTCCAGATCGAGGAACGCATGCTGCTCGAAGGCAGCGCCTGGCGCGGCGACCAGCAGATGTACGCGGCCTCGGCGTTGAACGACGTGGTGCTGAACCGCGCCGGCCGCGGCGGCATGATCGAGGTGCGCGTCGAACTGGACGGCGCCTTCATGTACACCCAGCGCGCCGACGGCCTGATCATCGCGACCCCCACCGGCTCGACCGCCTACGCGCTGTCGGCCAACGGCCCGATCCTGCACCCCGGCATGAACGCCATGGTGCTGGTACCGGTGGCGCCGCAAACGCTGTCCAACCGCCCTATCGTCATTCCCGACACCGGCGTGCTCAACATGACGCTCACCGCCATGGGCCGCGTCGAGGTCGGCGCCAGCGTGCACTTCGACATGCAGACCTGGTCCGATCTGCAGCCCGGCGACCGCATCGTGGTCCAGCGCGCGCCGTACACCATCCGCTTCGTGCATCCGGAAGGCTACAGCTTCTTTTCCACCCTGCGCCGCAAGCTGCACTGGAACCTGATGCCGCAGGCCACCGACAACGTAGAGTAGTAAGCGCCCCGACATGCTGCGCACCCTGCACATCCGCGATTTCGTCATCGTCGAGCAGACCGAGATCCATTTCGGTCCCGGCTTCACTGTTTTCTCCGGCGAGACCGGGGCGGGCAAATCCATCCTCATCGACGCCCTGGCGCTGGCGCTGGGCGAACGCGGCGACGTCAGCGTGCTGCGCGAAGGCGCCGCGCGCGCCGACATCACCGCGGTCTTCGACACGCCGACAGCGTTGCGGGACTGGCTGGCGGAACGCGAAATCGACGCCGACGAGGAGCTGGCGCTGCGCCGCGTGATCGACGCGCAGGGCCGCAGCCGCGCCTACATCAACGGCACGCCGGCCACGGTCGCGCAATTGCGCGAACTGGGCGACAGCCTGGTCGACATCCATGGCCAGCATGCGCACCAGAGCCTGATGCGCGCCGACGCCCAGCGTGACCTGCTGGACGCGCATGGCGGCCACGGCACGCTGCGCCAAGGCGTGGCCCAGGCCTGGAAGCAATGGCGCGCGCTGGCGCGCCAGCTCGAATCCGCCGAAAAGGATGCAGCCGGCCTGGCCAGCGAACGCGAACGACTGCAATGGCAGGTCGACGAACTCGATCGCCTGGGTCTCGGCCCCGACGAATGGGAAGCGCTGCAATCCGAGCACACCCGCCTGTCGCACGCGCAGTCGCTGCTGGACGGCGCCACGCAGATCCTGGACGCGCTCGATGGCGAAGGCGATTCCGTCCACCACCGCCTGACCTCCGCCAACCACCGCATCCAGCAGATGCTGCGGCACGATCCCGGCCTGCAAGGCATCCACGACGAGCTCGAATCGGCGCGTATCGCCATCAGCGAGGCCGTGTCCGACCTTAACAACTACGTCAGCCGGGTCGATCTCGATCCGCAGCGCCTGGCCGACGTCGAGGCGCGCCTGAGCGCGGTGTTCGAGACCGCCCGCAAATTCCGCGTCGAACCCGAGGCGCTCTGCGCCTTGCGTGACAGCCTGCACGCCGAGCTATCGGCCCTGCAGGCCGCCGCCGACATCGACGCGCTGCGCGCCCAGGAGCAGGCGGCGCAGGCGCAATACGATGCTGTCGCCGCCAAGCTCACCACGGCGCGCCGCAAGATCGCCAAGGATCTCGGCAAGCAGGTCACCCAGGCCATGCAGGCGCTGGCCATGCAGGGCGGAAAGTTCGAGCCCACGCTGGCCGCCGCCGCGCCCTCGGCGCATGGCAATGAGCAGGTCGAATTCCTGGTGGCGGGCCATGCCGGCACCACGCCGCGGCCATTGGCCAAGGTTGCTTCCGGCGGCGAGCTGTCGCGCATCTCGCTGGCGCTGTCGGTCATTGCCAGCCGCGCCGCGCGCGTACCCACCCTGATCTTCGACGAAGTCGACAGCGGCGTGGGCGGCGCGGTGGCCGAAGCCGTCGGCAAGCTGCTGCGCGAACTGGGCGAGCGCCACCAGGTGCTGTGCGTCACCCACCTGCCGCAGGTGGCGGCTTGCGGCAACAACCACTTCCTGGTCAGCAAGACCGAATCGCGCGGCACGACCCGCTCGCGCATCGAAGAACTGGACGACGGCGCCCGGGTCGAGGAAATCGCCCGCATGCTGGGCGGCATCAAGCTCACCGCCACCACACGCGAACACGCTCGGGAAATGCTGGAAAGCTTCGGCCCCGCGCCGGCCTGAAACCGGCACCCCGCCGGGCCGAAACGAAAAAGCCCCTTCTTTAAGAAGGGGCTTTTTTCGTTACCTGATCGCGGCGAGCGCGGCCGGACCAGGGCAAACGAAAGCGCTCAGCGGTTTTTCAGGCAACTGCCGCAGATGCCGTAGAGCACCATGGCGTGGCTTTCGAGCGCGAAGCCGTTGTCCTTGGCGATCTTCTGCTGACGCTTTTCGATATCCGGGTCGGAGAATTCAACCACCTTGCCGCAATTGGTGCAGATGAGGTGGTCGTGGTGATCGCCGTCGTTCAGCTCGAACACGGCCTTGCCGCTGTCGAACTGGCTGCGGGCGAGAATGCCGGCCTGCTCGAACTGGGTCAGGACGCGATAGACGGTGGCCAGGCCGATCTCGACGTTTTCGCCGATCAGGGCCCGGTAGACGTCTTCGGCGCTGAGGTGGCGCTGGTCCGACTTACGGAAGATATCAAGAATTTTCAGGCGCGGGAAAGTCGCCTTCAAACCCATGTTTTTCAGTTCGCTTTGGTCGCTCATGGTGTAATCGCTCTCCGTCCGCGTTGGCATGGGCAAGGATACTCGGTCACCGCGAGCCGGCTCCCCCTGAATTCCTGCCGCCCCGCAGAACTATCCTTATGAAACCTTTATGATAACGGTTTTGTCTGCTTCCAAATAATAGGGGCGCGTAGTGTCCATGATTGCACGAATTCCTTCCCGCTCGCTCAAGACCGGATTGGCCATCGCCGCCCTGGCCGTCGCCCTGGCCGGCTGCACGGGGGACAAGTGGGGCTTCCCCTACAAGGCCGGTGTCCAGCAAGGCAACTGGATCACCCAGGAACAGGTCGCCCTGCTGCAACCGGGCATGACGCGCGAACAGGTCCGCTTCGCCCTGGGCAGCCCTACCCTGACCAGCGTGCTGCACGCCAACCGCTGGGACTACCCCTACTACTACAAGCCCGGCTACGGCCAGGCGCAGGAACGCAAGTTCACGGTCTGGTTCGAGAACGACCGGCTGACCCGCTGGGAAGGCGACAAGCAACCCGATCTGCAGCCGTACCAGCTCAACGCGCCCAGCGCCACGGCCGACGAAAAGGCCGACACCCGCCTGAGCGAGGACGAGGCCCGCCTCAAGCAGGAAGAAGAGCAGAAGAAACGCGATGCTGCCGCCCCTTCCAGCCCGATGAACCAGTACCCCGGCCAGCCCGGCAACGCGCCCGAGCCGCTGCGCTAACCCCAAGGACTCACTTCATGCGTATCGCTATCGCCGGCGCCAGCGGCCGTATGGGCCAGATGCTGATCGACGCCGTCCTCAAAGCAGACGGCCTGCAACTGACCGTCGCCCTCGACCGCAAAGGTTCCGCCTCACTGGGCCAGGATGCGGGCGCCCCGCTGGGCCAGCAGACCGGCGTCGCCATCACCGACGATCTGGCCGCGCTGGCCAACGCCGACTGCCTGATCGATTTCACCCGCCCCGAGGGCACGCTGGAACACCTGCATGCCTGCGCCAGGCTGGGCGTGAAGGCCGTCATCGGCACCACCGGTTTCGATGACAACGGCCGCGCCGCCATCGAGGTGGCCGCCCAGAAAACCGCCATCGTGTTCGCGCCCAACATGAGCGTGGGCGTCAACGCCACGCTCAAGCTGCTCGACATGGCCGCCCGCATCCTGAATTCGGGCTACGACGTCGAGGTCTTCGAGGCGCACCACCGCAACAAGGTCGACGCCCCGTCGGGCACCGCGCTCAAGATGGGCGAGACCATTGCCTCGGCCTGGGACGTCGCCCTGCCCGACGTCGCCACCTGGAGCCGCCACGGCGACACCGGAGTGCGCAAGCCGGGCACCATCGGCTTCTCGGTGCTGCGCGGCGGCGACATCGTCGGCGATCACACCGTGTCGTTCTGCGGCATCGGCGAACGCATCGAGATCACGCACCGCTCGGCCAGTCGCGCCACCTACGCCGAGGGCGCGTTGCGCGCGGCGCGCTTCCTCGAAGGCAAGCACAACGGCCTGTACGACATGCAGGCAGTGCTGGGGCTCTGATCCCGCCGTGCCAACGAAAAAGGGCCCGTAAGAACAATGCCAGTCAGTTGAGCGCTGACTGGCATTTTCTTTGGCGGGTGCTGGCCGCGAAGGGGGGCGCTCGACGCCTGCGCCCGTAACGCGTCCTCGCGGGGCGGGAGTCCCCCAGGTGGCATTGCCACCAGGGTCCTCTTTTTTGCGGATCATCCCGCTCGAACCACCACGGGTTCGGGCTCCAAAGCCACGCCGTAGCGTTCCGCGACCGCTTCCTGGATCGCACGCGCCAGCGCCAGGATGTCGGCGGCGGTGGCGCCCCCACGGTTCACCAGCACCAGCGCCTGGCGGTCGTGCACACCGGCCGCGCCCAGGACGCGGCCCTTCCAACCGCACTGGTCGATCAACCAGCCGGCAGCCAGCTTGTAGCGGCCATCGGGCTGCGGATACGACACCAGGCCGGGAAAGCGCGCCGCCAGCGCATCGCGCTGCGCAGCCGACACGATCGGATTCTTGAAAAAACTGCCGGCGTTACCGGTGATCGCCGGATCAGGCAGCTTGGCGCGCCGGATTTCGCAGACCGCTTCGAAAACCGCTCGCGCCGACGGCGCCACCGTCAGCCCGGGATGGCGCTTGAGGTCCGGATATTCCAGCACCGGCCGCCAGGGCCGCGGCAGGCGCAAGCGCACCGCCACGATCACCCAACTGCCCGGCGGCTGGCGCTTGAACACGCTGTCGCGATAGGCAAAGCGGCAGTCGGCGGCGGTCATTTCCACGTAGCGCCCCTCGCGCACATCCCACGCCGTCAGGCTGTCGAAGCGGTCGGCCAATTCGACGCCATAGGCACCGATGTTCTGCACCGGCGCGGCGCCTACGGTGCCAGGAATCAATGCGAGGTTCTCCAGCCCGTCCCACCCCTGCCGCACGCACTCGGCCACGAAACCATGCCAGCTCTCGCCGCCGGCAGCTTCCACCAGCCAGGCATCGGGCTCGGCCCGCAGCAGCCGCACGCCTCGCAGCGCGACTCTCGCCACCAGGCCGGGCACCGCCTCGGGCAATACCAGGTTGCTGCCGCCGCCCAGGACCAGCAAGGAAGCATGGCGCGCTGCCAGCGCGGACAATGAGGGCAATTGCGCGACATCGTCCAGGGTCACGCAGGCGTCGGCAGAGGACACCAGGCCCAGGGTATTGAACGTGGAAAGATCCTGTGGCGCGGGGATCAACACAGGTGCCGTAGCGGGGGAATTTGACATGGATACTACCGGGTGTGCTATATTTTCTGTCTTCGCTCATATTACTTGATTAAGCTTGGCCGTCAGGTCCGCCGGAAAATGCTTCAGGCATTGCTTCAGGCGCCGGACAACGCGAAGCCCAGCGTGCAAATTCAGTGCGATCCGCCCGTCCCTGGCAACCACCAACGACAGGCACGATCGAAAAAACCTGAGCAAAAAGCACGACCGAAAAAAATCATGTAGAATGCGCGCCTTCTGATCGATAACCAAGTTGATCAGGCAATCGCGAAAGCGGTTGGCAATAAGAAATGGTTTGCATCTGGCAAACGTGGAATTTCCACCCGCCAGGCCTTGCGGACCCATGCGGGAGTAGCTCAGTTGGTAGAGCGCAACCTTGCCAAGGTTGAGGTCGCGAGTTCGAGACTCGTCTCCCGCTCCAGAATTCCTGGGCAGCATTCATTGCTACCCGATTGAACGAAAGGGCCCTTACGGGCCCTTTTTTCATTTCGGCGCCGCTCCGAGTTGCCGCAAGGCGCCTGCCGCCGGATGCCTGCCACAGACGACTAAGTCCATCGCCGACGGCGCCGGCAATGGCGCCTCAGGCGGACAACACTGGGGAATGCCGCCGGTCGCCCGCGAAATGCTCCGCGATATCCGCCCGGGCCCGCGCGCGCGCCGCTTCCAGGGCCTGCCCGCCGATGGCCGTACCCTCCACCGAAAAAAAGGTCAGCCGCTTCAGGCCGATGGTGGCCAACGCCACCTTCAGGTAGGGCGTCAGGAAATCCGGCTGGCGCGCGTCCGATCCCGAGAACAGGCCGCCCGACGCCACCGCCACGAACACCGGCCGGTCCGCCAGCACGCCCACCTTGCCTTCGCGCGTGACGCTGAACGTACTGCGCACCCGCACCACATGATCGATCCAGACCTTCAGCGCCGACGGCACGGTGTAATTGTGCATCGGCGTGGCGATGACGACATAGTCGGCATCGGCCAGCGCTTGGATCAGGCGATCGGACTGATGCAACGAGCCGCGCGGATCACTGTCCGGGTCCGTGGGCGAACCCAGCGCACGGGCGTACTCGGCATCCACGTGCGGCAGCAGGTTGGCGTCGATCTCGACGACATCGCGACCGCGCTCGGCGTCGCTCCGCGCCAAAGCATCGACGATGCGCTGCGACAACCGATGGCTTTCGGAATCCCTGCCGCGAGGACTGCAGGTCAAACGCAGGATGCTCATGCCGTTTGCTCCTCCAGGATCTTGCCGAAGCGCATCGCGCCTGTCAGCAAGCCCTGCCGGAAGTAGAAACGCTGCGCCAGCGCATTGCCCAGGCCCGTATCCAGCACCAGCTTGGCGCAACCCTGCTCGCGCGCCATGCGCTCCAGCGCCCGCAACAGGCCGGCGCCATGGCGCGCACCGCGGCTGCGCTCGGTGACAACCAGGTCATCCACATAAAGGAAGCGCCCGTAGATCAGATTTTCCTGGTGGCGGTAGCCGGCCAGCGCAACGGGCGCACCATCCTCCCAGACCGCCAGCAGGGCGTAATTCTCCGCACGCATGCGCGCGACACGATCGACAAAATCGCGCTCGTCGGCCAGATGCGGGCGCAACTCCCGCATGACCGGAAAGCAGGCGCGCAATTGCGCGGCGGTTTCGACAGGGCGGATGTCCTGATGACTCATGATGGTTCTGTCCTAAAAACGCTGCCCGCCGCAATGGCGGGCGCAGACATCATGCTAGAGAAGCCATGCCATAATTTGAAGAACCATAAATTCATCTTTCGACTATGCCATGATGTCCTCGCCTCTCGGCGATCTGCCGCCCCCCGCCAGCGACGAGCCACTATATCGGCAGGTCTATGAACGCTTCCGGGGCGCCATCGCCCAGGGCACGCTCAAGCCCGGCGACCGCATTCCGTCGGCGCGCGCGCTCGCCAAGGATCTGGGGGTAGCGCGCGGGACGATCGAGATGGCCTACTCGCTGCTGCACGCCGAAGGCTACGTGCAGCCTCGCGGCCAGGCCGGCACCGTGGTCACGCCCGGCCTGCAAGCCCTGCCGGCGACCAAGCCGCCGCCACCGCCCGCGCGACCGGACTCCGACGCCTGGCGCCAACCACCGAACCTGCTGCCGTTCCAGATGGGCCTGCCGGCGCTGGACGCCTTCCCGCGCAAGATCTGGGCGCGGCTCGGCGCCCGGCACCTGCGCGCCACGCAGGCGGCCGACCTGTCCTATCCGCCCGCCGATGGCCTGCCCGCGCTGCGCACCGCCATCGCCGCGCACTTGCAGGTCGCGCGCGGCATCCACTGCGCACCCGCCCAGGTCTTCATCACCTCGGGTTACCGTGAAAGCCTGAACCTGGTGATCCAGGCGCTGCTGCAACCTGGCGAGCAGGTCTGGGTCGAAGACCCCGGCTACCCGCCCACGCGCGAATTGCTCAAGCACTCGGGCCTGACGTTCGCGCCGGTGCAGGTCGACGCCGAAGGCATCATGGTGGCGCAAGGCATCGCTCAGGCGCCGGACGCCAGCGCCGCGGTCGTGACACCGGCGCACCAGAGCCCATTGAGCGTGACGCTGTCGCTGACACGGCGCCAGGCACTACTGGACTGGGCCGAGCGCCAACAGCGCTGGATTGTGGAAGATGACTACGACGGCGAGTACCGCTACGTGAGCCGGCCGCTGCCCGCGCTCAAGAGCCTGGATCGCCATGGCCGCGTGCTCTACGCCGGCACCTTCAGCAAGGTGATGTTCCCAGGCATCCGGCTGGCATACCTGGTGGTGCCGCAAGCCCAGATCCGGCGCTTCGAGGACGTCAACCGCGTGCTGGGCAACGGCATTCCAGGACTGACCCAGGCGCTGGTCAGCGCCTTCATGTCCGAAGGACATTTTGCGCGCCACATCCAGCGCATGCGGCGACTCTACTCGGAACGCCGCAACGCCACCGCGGCAGGGCTTTCCAAGGCACTCGGCCCCGCCATGCCGATCCATCCGCAGCCGGGCGGCATGCACCTGTTGGTACGGATGAAAGGACACCACACCGACCGCGCGCTGGCCCAGCGCATGATCGAGCATGGCATCTATGCGCACGCGCTGTCGCGCTGGACCACCGCCGCGCCCTGCGGCTCGGGCCTGTTGATGGGCTTTACCAACATCGAATCGCAGGAACTGGCCGAGCAGTACGGCCGTCGCATTCTGGAACTGATGTAGCGCAGCCTGCCCCCGCCTCAGTTCAGGCCAGCCTTGTCCAGGCCGAAGGCAACATCCGCGGAACCCGGGGCGGTGCGGAAGGCGACGTTCAGGCGGTTCCAACCGTTGATGCCGACCACCAGGAAGGTCAGGTCCGAGATTTCCTCTTCGGACAACTGGTCACGAACCTCCTCGTAGACCGCGTCCGACACGCCGTGAGGATGCAGCGCCGTCAAGGCCTCGGTCCACGCCAGCGCGGCGCGCTCGCGCGCACTGAACAACGGCGACTCGCGCCAGATGGCGATATGGTGCAGGCGCAGCTCGCGCTCGCCGCCAATCCTGGCCTGCTTGACATGCATGTCCAGGCAGAAGCCGCAACCATTGATCTGCGAAGCACGGATGGTGACAAGATCATTGAACTCCCTGATGACGGCCGTCTTCTTCAGCGCGGCACTGAAATCGAGATAGTGTTTGGAAAGTTCGGCGGAAACCTGGAAGTAATTCAGACGCTGGCTCATTTCGGAAATACCTTTACTGGAGGAGTCGCGGACGAGGTCGCCGCATACCCCGCATGGTGCGCCCCGCGGCCCCGGCATGAAAGCGCCAAGAAATGTCATTCGGGCTGGGCCATGCAGATAGCGCCGATACCCGCGGCCGGGCACAAGCACCGCGTTGACCATGCTGCGAATTGCTGTATACTCACGCCTCTTCAAAGCAGTACCCGCGCGGGAGTAGCTCAGTTGGTAGAGCGCAACCTTGCCAAGGTTGAGGTCGCGAGTTCGAGACTCGTCTCCCGCTCCAGTCGATGCGCCGTTTCATGAACGCCGCCGCATCAATGGAATCCGCCGCCGGGATCATCTGGCGACGCGCGGCACCCTCCAGCGACAATGCCCCCCCCGATACCCCCGGGCAAAACCCAACGCAACGGCGGTCGATGCAACACCGCCAACGCAACACCCCCAACGCAATACCCGGCCTGTGCAGCACCCGGTGCGACATCGTGGAGTCGCGTCACGTCCTGAGGACACCCTGCGGCTGTCGCATTCAGACGCAAGACTTGCCCCCAGCCCCAACCTTGCAAAAGAAACTCATGCGAGCAAGTCCCGTGGCACAAGCCGACGAGCACCGCGATGCGGCAACTTTTTCGCGCAGCCGGCCACCGTGCCCGCACAAGTCCTAAAAACTGTGTATAATCGCTGTCTTTGGTGGACACGGCCTCTTTCAGAACGTGTCGAAATGTCGGCGGCAATGCCGGCCCAACACCAGAATGCAGTGCCCCCGCGGGAGTAGCTCAGTTGGTAGAGCGCAACCTTGCCAAGGTTGAGGTCGCGAGTTCGAGACTCGTCTCCCGCTCCAAATACAAAAAGGAAGCACCGGCCTATACCGCGCTTCCTTTTTTCTTGCAGTACTGGCGCAATGGCAGAGTGGTTATGCAGCGGATTGCAAATCCGTGTACGTCGGTTCGATTCCGGCTTGCGCCTCCAGTACCTCCCCCCCTGCATCTGGTTACCCATCCCTACGCCCGGTCAATCGATTGATTGTTAAGGTGACGCCGTTTTCATTTGACGACGAATCCATGCACGACAATCAGACATCGCGCCCCGTCCGCCCCGCCCTGCTCGCCCTGTCCGCCGCCGCGCTGATGACCCTGGCGCCGCTGGCCGCCGAAGCGGATTCCGGCCGCCATCACCACCGCCATGGCCGCGGCGAGTACAAAGAGAAGTATTGGGACGGAGCCTGTAAAGTCGAACGCAAATGGAAGCGCAACGGCGACTACAGCGAAAAGCGCAAATGCCGCGACGACTATCGCTACGGCTACGCCCCGCAGCCCGTGCTGGTGCCGGCGATGCCCGCGCCCGCCATCGTCATCAATCCGCCCCCCATCATCATCCGCCCCTGACCATGGATGCCTCGGTGCAAGACGCCATCGCCCGCTGGCCCGACGTGCCCGCAGTGTTCGGCTGGCTGTCGCTGGATCCGCGTGGCCGTTGGCGCCTGCATCCGCAAGGACAGGCGGCGCACGGCGGCGCCGGCGAGTCCATCACCAATACGCAGATCCTGGGTTTCATCAACCGCAACTACGAACATGACGACGCGGGCCGCTGGTTTTTCCAGAACGGCCCGCAACGCGTTTTCCTGCGGCTGGACGCGGCGCCCTACGTACTGCGCCTGGATGATGACGGCCGCGCGCTGCGCACCCATACCGACCAGCCGGTAACGACAGTCACCGGCTGGTGGCTGGACGACACCGGCCAGTTGTACGCCATGGCCGGGCAAGGCCCAGGCATCGTGCTGGATCGCGACCTCGCGCCGCTGATGGAGCGGCTGGCCACGGCGGGCGGCGAGCCGCTGCTGGAATCGCTGGACCATCTGGCGCTGGCGCAACCCTTGGAGATCGCGCTGCCCGGCATCTACCCCAGCGCACCGCTGCGCCAGATCGGACGCGACGCGGTGCCGGCCACGCTGGGTTTCCAGGCCAACCCCACCGCCTAGGGTCGGTCGACTCGAAAAGATGCCTCGCGCAGCCGCCAACCGGACGCACGGCAATCAGCCGCGGCCGCTCTTGAGCAGCGCGTACTTGCCGTCGCCCAGCAGCGCCAGCACTGCGGCTGCCACGGCCAGGAAAATAGGGTATTCCCAGCCACCGCCCGGGTTGCTGAAACCCCAGCCATTGCCAAAATGCACGGTCGACGCCACGAATAGCTGCACCGCCGCGATCACCGCGATCCAGCGCGGCCATACGCCCAGAATCAACAGCACGCCGGCGCCGATTTCAAAGAAGGTCACCGGGTACGCCAGCCAGCCGGCAAAGCCGATCTTGGCGAAGAACTGCGCGGTGCCAGGCAACGTGAACACCAGCAATTTGGTCAGGCCATGGGCCAGGAACATCACGCCCAGCGCAAGGCGGAGCAAAAGCGCGGCATATGGCGCGGTACGGGTATCGATCATTGCATTCTCCGTGAGCGAATCGCCCAGAACGGGAAGATTCTTCATGGCCGCTATTCTTGCGATTCCAAAAACAAAGATAAACATGCAGAATCGCAACTTATTGTTCCCCATTAGGAAACAATCATGGATACCCACATTGCCATGCAGACGTATGCACGGGTCGTGGAACTGGGCTCGTTCGCGGCCGCCGCGGACAAGATGGACCAGGCCCGTTCCGTGGTCACGCGGCAGATCGCCTTCCTGGAAGAAAAATATGGGGTGCGGCTGCTGAACCGCACCACCCGCAAGCTCAGCATGACCGACGCCGGCCGCGCCTTCTACGAGCGCGTGCGCCCCATCCTGGCCGAGGTAGCCGACCTGGAGCTGTCGCTCCAGGCCGAGGGCCAGGTGCCCAGCGGCCGCCTGCGCGTCAGCGCCCCGGTCTCGTTCGGCATCCTGCACCTGGGACCAGCCATCGCCGAATACCTGCTGCGCTATCCGAACGTGGTCATCGACCTCGACCTGAACGACCGCGTGGTCGACCTGGTCGAGGACGGCTACGACGTGGCGGTCCGCATCGGACCGTTGCAGGATTCCTCGCTGGTGGCCCGACCGCTGGCGCCGCAGCAGTTGCTGGTGTGCGCCGCGCCGGCCTACCTGGAACGCCACGGCGTGCCGCGCACCCCGGAAGACCTGAAGCAGCACCGCTGCCTGCACTACGCCTACGCCAGCACCGGCAACGAGTGGCATTTCGAGAAAGACGGCGTCACCCACCTTGTGCGGGTCAACGCCGCCCTGCGCGCCAACAACGGCGACGTGCTGCGCACAGCCGCGCTGGCCGGACACGGCGTGATTCTGCAACCGGAGTTCCTGGTGGGCGAGGATGTGCGCAGCGGCCGCCTCACGGCCCTGCTGCAGGACTATGCCCACACCCCGATTTCCATGTACGCCGCCTATCCGCACCGGCGCTTCCTGTCGCCCAAGGTTCGCTCCTTCGTGGAGCACCTGGAGGCCCGTTTCGGCAGCGGAACGCCGGTGGCGCCTGCCCGCCGCGCCAGCCGGCGCGGCAGCCGTTAGAATCGTACCCATGACCGCCAAATCGCCCCTCGAATATTTCCCCGCGCCGCGCCGTGCGAACTTCTGCAGCCAATGCGGCTCGCCCGTGAATCGCCGGGTGCCCGAGGGCGACAACCGCGAACGCGACATCTGCGACCATTGCGGCGCGATCCACTACCAGAACCCGCGCCTCGTGGTGGGCACGGTGCCGGTACTGGACAACCGCGTGCTGCTTTGCCGACGCGCGATCGAGCCCCGCTACAACACCTGGACGCTACCGGCCGGCTTCATGGAGCTGGGCGAAAGCACCGCGCAGGGCGCCGGCCGCGAAACGCTGGAGGAATCCGGCGCTCGTATCCGGCTGGGCGATATCTACACCATCATCGATGTGCCGCAGATCGAGCAGGTTCATGTCTTCTACCTGGCCGAGGTGCTGGGCCCCGAGCTGGATCCCGGCCCGGAAAGCCTGGAGGCCCGCTTCTACGACGAGGCCGAGATTCCCTGGGACGACCTGGCGTTCCGCACCGTGGCGACCACGCTGCAGCGCTATTTCGAGGACCGCAGGCACGGCACCTTCGGCCCTCACCACTACACCCTAGAATCGCACCGTTGAAGCTGCCCTGGCTCGCCGCCGACACGCCGTTTCCGCCGGCCGAGTTCGCCCTGACCGATCCAGACGGCCTGCTGGCGGCCGGTGCCGACCTGTCGACGCCGCGCCTGATCCAGGCGTATTCCAACGGCATCTTCCCGTGGTACTCCGAAGGCGAGCCGATCCTGTGGTGGAGCCCCGATCCGCGCATGGTGCTGGCCTGCCAGGATTTCGCGCCCTCGCACTCGCTGCGCAAGCTGCTGCGCCAGATCGCACGCCACGAGCACGACGCCGCGCCGCGCATCGAGGTACGGGTGGATACGGCCTTCAGCACCGTGATGGCGCAATGCGCCGCGCCGCGCGACGGCCAGCCGGGCACCTGGATCACCGCTGCCATGCGCCAGGCATATGCCGCCTGGCACCAGGCCGGCTATGTCCACAGCATCGAAACCTGGATCGATGGCGAACTGGCGGGCGGGCTGTACGGCATCAGCCTGGGCCGCATGTTTTTCGGTGAATCGATGTTCACGCACGTGCCCAATGCCTCGAAGATCGCGCTGGCCTACCTGGTGCGCCACGTCAGCGCCCAGGGCGTGCAGTGGATCGACTGCCAGCAGCAGACCCGGCATCTCGCCAGCCTGGGCGCGCGGCCGGTGCCGCGCTCGCGCTTCCTGGCGCATGTCCGGGCCGCCAGCGCCGAACCCGCCCTTGCCTGGGCGCCCGGCAGGCTCTACAGCGACGGCCGGCTGATGCCGCTGGCGGCGCGACCCTGACGGCAAAGCCCCGCCCCGGCTTGTCCCGGCCCGCATGCGATCGCGGGTTAGGCGTTAATATGTGCATGTGCCCGTCACGCACTGGCGGGAACACCCCATGAGCCAGCTAAAAGAACTCCCCTTCTCCACGCTGCAGTTCTACGCGACCGCGCCGTATCCCTGCAGTTACCTGCCGGATCGCCAGGCGCGATCGCAGGTTGCCGCGCCCGGCCACCTGATCAATGCCGGCACCTATTCGCAACTGGTCGAACAGGGTTTCCGCCGCAGCGGCCTGTTCACCTATCGGCCACACTGCGACAATTGCCGCGCCTGTGTGCCGGTGCGCGTCGACGCCGCCGGCTTCGCCCCGAATCGCAGCCAGCGCCGTGCCTGGCGCGACCACGGCGACCTGCAATCGTTCGTCGCCGAGCTGGCCTGGTCACCCGAACACTACCGGCTCTACACTCGCTACCAGCAAGGCCGCCACCCGGGCGGCGGCATGGACGAAGACAGCCGCACCCAGTACGCGCAGTTCCTGCTGACCAGCCGCGTCAATACCCGCCTGGTCGAATTCCGCGATCCCGGCGGCGTGCTGTTGATGGTCTCCATCATCGATGTGCTCGACGATGGCCTCTCGTCCGTCTACACCTTCTACGACCCAGACGTGCCTGGCAGCCTGGGCACCTACAGCATCCTGTGGCAGATCGAGCAGTGCCGTACCCTCAATCTGCCCTGGCTCTACCTGGGGTACTGGATCGAGGACAGCCGCAAGATGTCTTACAAGGCCAGCTTCCACCCTGCCCAGTACCTGGTGGACGGTGCCTGGGGCGAGCGCCCCGCGCGCGCGCCAGGCGCCGCCTGAACCGCGCTGGCGCACGGCCACGGATGGCGCGGCCAAGACGCTTTACAATCCCGCTCCATGTCGATCCTCTTCCACGCCTACCCCCTGGCCCGCCCGGCGCTGTTCGCCATGGACGCGGAAACCGCCCACGAAGTCACCCTGTCGGGACTGCAGCGGGCCTATGATTGCGGCGCCACGCGCAAGCTGCTGCACGCGCAGCCCAAGGCGCCATGCACGCTGATGGGCATGCAACTGGCCAATCCCATCGGGCTGGCGGCCGGCCTGGACAAGAACGGCGCCTACATCGACGCGCTGGGCAATCTGGGATTCGGCTTCATCGAGGTCGGCACGGTGACGCCGCGCGCACAGCCGGGCAACCCCAAGCCGCGCATGTTCCGCCTGCCGCGGGCCAATGCGCTGATCAACCGCCTGGGCTTCAACAACCAGGGCCTGGACGCATTCCTGGCAAATGTGCAGCGCAGCCAATGGCGCAAGCAGGGCGGAATCCTGGGGCTCAACATCGGCAAGAACGCGGACACGCCCATCGAACGCGCGGCCGACGACTACCTGATCGGTCTGGCGGGGGTCTATCCGCATGCCGACTACGTGACGGTGAACATCTCGTCGCCCAACACCAAGAACCTGCGCGCGCTGCAAGGCGGCGATGAATTGTCGGCGCTGCTGGCGCAACTGGCGGACAAGCGCCACGCGCTCGAAGACCAGCACCAACGCCGCGTGCCGATGGCTGTGAAGATCGCCCCGGACCTGACAACCGAGCAGATCGACGCCATCGCCGACACCCTGCCGCGCCACGGCATCGACGGCGTCATCGCCACCAACACCACGTTGTCGCGCGATGCCGTCAGCGGCATGGCGCACGCTGAAGAGGCTGGCGGCCTGTCCGGCGCGCCGGTACACGAACTGTCGCTGGCGGTGATCCGTCGCCTCAGGCAGCAATTGGGCGACAGCCTGGCGATCATCGGCGTGGGGGGCGTGCTGTCGGGCCAGCAGGCCCGCGAAAAGATCGAGGCCGGCGCCGACGCCGTGCAACTGTACACGGGCCTGATCTACAGAGGTCCCACCCTGGTAGGAGAATGCGTGCGGGCGGTGGCCCGCCGGAACTGACCGGTCCGGCCCAGCCCAAAGCGGACGGCCGCTTCGCGGCGAAGACCGGCTGCGGGGCCCCGCAGCCGCCGCGAGCCTGCACGCAGGCCTGCCTGTCCACGGCAAAAACAGGCAAAAAAAGAGGCCACCCGAAGGGTGGCCCTAATTCCAGCTCTGCTCTGTCACTCAACAGTACTACATAACTGCGATTTGCGCAGCACTACGCGCTGAATACTCAGGCGCTGCGGCGGCTGCGGCTGGCGACCTTGGTGGCGGCGTCGGCGGCATCCGTCGCGGCCTTGAAGGTCGCGTTGGCGGCGGCATTCAGGTTGGATTCGGCAACTTCAGCGGCCTGCTTGGCGGCCTTGGTCAGCGAATCGTAGGCGCTGTTGGCGGTGGCCAGCGACGACTTGATCATGGCGACCGCGCTTTCCGAACCCGTGGGGGCGTTCTTCGAGAACTGCTCGACGGCGTCGCTCAGTTGCTGTTGGCCTTCGGCGATCTGCTCTTCGGTCAGCTTGACCAGGTTGCCTTGCACGCCGGCAACGATGTCGTACACGTGCTTGGTGTAGGCCAGGGCCTTTTCGGCGCCCGGCTGCAGCAGGCCCGAGGCGAAAGCCGCGGCTTCCTGCGGGTCCTTCACGCTGGCGGCTTGCTGCGACTTCTGGGCGACTTCGTCCAGCGTGGCGCGTACGACCTTCAGGTTCAGCTCGACCAGCTTTTCGAAGCCGGCGAACACGGCCGACTGGGCAGCCACGAAGGTGTTGATGCCGGCTTTCTGACGGTCCAGGACTTGTTGCGGGATAGCGCTCATAGAATTGCTCCTTTTAAGGGTCGCCGGAGGCTGTCCGGCAGGTAAGGATGGTGTCTGCGACGAAATAAGGAACGTGCGCGGAAACTGGTACTACAAGCTACCGCCGGCCCGTTTGATGCACTGCACAATTGGCATTCTACGGGCCTGAAAATCGTTGTCAAGCAATATTGGTGCAACGCAACAACTATTTGCACATTAACCGTGCATTAACCGTGCACGCCCAGGACCGGGTTTGATCAAGGACAAGGATTTCCCATGATCCGGGAAATACCGGACATGACGGCGTTTCAATTCTTTTCTACACTGCTTGCACGCTGATGACAGACAAATACAAACCATAAGTCAGCGGTCAAAAACACATCGCAGCAAGCAAAACCCTGCAATTGGAGACTTCATGACCCTCATCCCCCGCACGCTATCGGCCCTGCTCGCGGCCAGCGCCATGCTCGCGGCCGGCGCCGCCCACGCGGAATATCCGGAACGCCCCGTCAACATGGTGGTGCCGTTCGCCGCAGGTGGTCCGACGGACAACGTCGCGCGTTCGCTGGCCGAAGCCATGCGGCACTCGCTGGGCCAGACCGTCGTGGTCGAGAACAAGGGGGGCGCGGGCGGCACGATCGGCACCACGCAAGTGGCCCGCTCGCAGCCCGACGGCTATTCCGTGCTGCTGATGCATGCCGGCTTCTCGACCGCGCCCTCGCTGTACAAGAATCCGGGGTACGACCCCTACAAGAGCTTCGAGCCGATCGGCCTGGTCGTCGACGTGCCCATGACCATCATCGCGCGCGCCGACTTCCCGCCCAACACCATCCAGGAACTGGCCGAGTACGTCAAAAAGAACAAGGACAAGGTCTCGCTGGCCAACGCTGGCATCGGCGCCGCCAGCCACCTGTGCGGCACCATGCTGGTCGAGGCGCTGGGCGTGCAACTGCTGACCATCCCCTACAAGGGCACGGCGCCGGCCATGAACGACCTGCTGGGCAAGCAGGTCGACATGCTCTGCGACCAGACCACCAACACCACCCAACAGATCGACGGCGGCAAGGTCAAGGCCTATGCCGTCACCAGTCTCAAGCGCGTGCCCACCCTGCCGAACCTGCCGACCATGGACGAATCCGGCTACAAGGGTTTCGAGGTCGGGATCTGGCATGGCATGTGGGTGCCGAAGGGCACGCCCAAGCCGGTGGTCGACAAGCTGGTCAAGAGCCTGCAGGCCGGCCTGGCGGACCCGAAGTTCCAGGAGCGCATGAAACAGCTGGGGGCCACGGTGCTGACCGCCGACGCCAACCCCCAGGCCCTGGAGGCCAAGGTCAAGCAGCAAGTCCCGCAATGGGCCGAGCTGTTCAAGAAAGCCGGCGTCGAACCGCAATAAGCCAACCAGGCCTCGCCCACCGCGGGGCCTGCGTTTTTCTGCCCGGTCGGCCGGACGCCCGGCGCGCTGTCAGGAGCGCAGGGCTTGCGCCGCCATGCCCAATCCGTTGAAACTGCCAGATACCGGAGGCTCGTAGCCGAGCGCCTCGGAAATGCTGGCGGCGGTATCTACCAGGGCCTTTATCCAATCGTCCTGCAAGCGTTCTGCCGGGGCCGAGATGGACAAGCCCGCCACCAGCTTGCCGGTGTCATCGAAGATGCCGGCAGCGATGCAACGCACACCGAGCTCCAGCTCTTCGTTGTCGCGCGCGTAACCATGGCGCCGCACCAGCGCCAGCTCGCGCTCGAGCCGGTCGAGATCGGTCAGGCTGTTGCGGGTGTGCCCGGCCAGGCCGGTGCGCAAAGCGTAGGCGCGCACCTGGCGCGTATCGGCCGTGGACAGGAACAGCTTGCCGGTGGAGGTCAAGTGCAGCGGCGCCCGGCCGCCGATGGCGCGCACCACCTGCATGCCCGAGCGCTCGCTCCAGGCGCGGTCGATATAGACGATTTCGTCACCCTGCTGGACCGACAGATTGATGGTCTGACCGGTAAGCTTGTGCAGCGAGCGCATCGCGGCGATGGCCGCTTCGCGCACGTTGAGCCGCCCCTTGACCAGCGAACCCAGCTCCAGCAGGCGCATGCCCAACTGATACAGGCCGTTGTCCACCCGCTCGACGTACCGCCCCACCACCAGGTCGTTCAGGATGCGGTGCGCGGTGGAGGCGTGCAGGCCGGTGGTCGCGGACAATTCCTTGAGCGTGACGGGATCGGGCTGCGCGGCCAGCGCGTCGAGCAGGCGCATGGCGCGTTCGATGACCTGGATGGCGATGGGGCTACCCGAGGCGCCATCGGTTTCGGCATCCTGGGCATTGCGAGTGGAGGAAGGACGGGACATGGGACCAAAGAGGGGCTAGCGCCGCGCCGCCGAAAGAGACCTAACTTGCGGCAACGCAGCAAACAGTTCTTTCCCGTATTGTGAAATTTACGACGCCGTTTGGCAACCGTTTTTTGGCTGCCGGCCCGCCGAGGCGTTTCGCCGCGGCGTTGCCCGTCTGTCACATGGCCGGCGGCGCCAGCTTGCCTCCCAGGCGCAGCACTTCCGCCCGCAGGAACGCCAACGCCTCGGCCGCTGCCTCGGGATCGCCCTTCACGCCCAGGTCGATGTGCGGTGTGCCGCCGGCCTCGCCCACACTGGGCAGGCTGAAGGCGCGCACGCCCGGCCAGCGCGTTTCCACGGTCTGCATGGCCGGCGTGATGCGCGACTCGGGCATGCTGAACACCAGGAAGGAGTGTTCGGCGTGGCGGCGAATATGCTGCAACGCACGATAGCGCGTATCGAGCGTCCATTCGAGCATCGGCCATGCCATCACGGGAAATCCCGGCACGAAGGTATGGTCCTTGATGAAGAACCCGGGAATGCGGTTGTAGGGGTTCGGCACGATCTCGCAGCCCTCGGGAAACATGCCCATCTGCAACCGTTGCTGATTCTCGGGCGCGCCCATGTCGGCCGTGCCCTGCCCCTTGGCCGCCATTTCGGCCGTGCGCAACGCGATCGCCTGCTCGGCTTCGGGGTGCAGGGCCAGCGCCAGTCCCAGGGCGGCGGCGGCAGCCTGGCGAGTGTGATCGTCGGGCGTACCGCCAATGCCGCCGCAGGAGAACACCACGTCGCCGCTGGCGAAGCTGCGCCGGTAGGCATCCACCAAGGTGTCGCGGTCATCCGGCAGCAACTGCGCCCATGCGAGCTGCATGCCCCGGGCGCCGAGCAGCTCGACCACTTTGGAGAAATGCTTGTCCTGCCGACGGCCGGAGAGGATTTCGTCGCCGACGATGATGAGGCCGATGCGGCGGGAGGCGGGTTCTGCTGCCATGTCCGGTTCCAGAGAGTGCGGTTGAATGAGCGCGGCCGCCGCCATCAGGCGGCGTCGATGATGCGTTCCTGGCGCAGGCGCTGCAGTGCGTCCAGGCCGTAGTGCGCATAGACCAGCGCCGAAAACACCGGCAGGATAATCCAGGCCGGAGGCAACAGGTTGAGCAGGGCGCAAATCAGGCCGATGGTCCAGAACCCGCCGTTGTGGCGTTCGAGGATGAGCTTGCGCTCGGCGGGGCTGGCGTGCTCGACGATGGCGTCGACCCGCATCATGCGCGAGAACGCGAACGTCCACCAGAAGACCGGCAGCACCAGCGCCATCGGCGGCACCAGCCAGAGTGGCAGGGTGAACAGCCAGCCGAGCACGAACGCCCCCGACACCCACACCGCGTTCCAGACGCTGACGGCGGTGGCCAGCTTGCCCTGGTGGCGCAGGCCCGCGTATTCGCGCTGGCTCACGTGGCGCAGCACCAGCGGCATGACGAAAACCGCCGCGATGGCCAGGCCCAGCACACCCGACAGCGGCAACAGGATCGATACCGCGATCACCGGCACCAGATAGAGCTTGAGCGAGAACAAGCCCATTGCCAGCAGCCATTCATCGGTGCGGTTGATGAAATCCCAGTGTGATGCCTGGGTGGCCAGCCAGTCGGTCAACGGCGTCCAGAACAGCCAGAACAGCAGTAGCGCGCCGACCAGCGCAATCAGGAACGGCAGCAGCAGCGCGAACAGCATCGTCGGGTGGCACTGCGACACCAGGGCGCGCTTGAACGCCTGCGCCACGCCCGCCGTGCTGCGAGCGAAGCGGCTGGTGCCGGTGGATTCGGTGTCAGGACGCAGGACGGGCATGAATGCAAAGATGGCAGGTGATCATCCCGGGTATGATAGTCAAACCTGCTTTTCCGCGCTCGTATGACATTACTGGTACCCGGCTCCGATCTCACCGCCCTGCGGGCGCAACTGGCCGCCTCGCCGCAAGCTTGGCTGGTGGCTTGCTTCTGCGCCGCCTGGTGCGACACTTGCGAGGAATACAAGCCCAAGCTGCGGGCGCTGTCCGGCGCCCGTCCGCAGCATGTGTTCGCCTGGATCGATATCGAGGATCACGCCGAACTGCTGGGCGACGTCGACGTCGAGAACTTCCCCACCCTCCTGGTCCAGATCGGCGGGCGGGTCGTCTTCTATGGCCCCATGCTGCCGCACATCGGCCATCTCGAACGCCTGCTCGACAGCCTGGACGAGCACAGCGCGCCGGTGACTGCGGCGTTGCCCGACCTGCCACGGCTGCTGGCTGCCTGACACCGCCAGCCACAAAAAAAGCGCCATGCCAGGCGCTTTTTTTGTGGGCATGGATCGCCTCGGCAACCCCGCCAGGCGGACACGCTGCCTACTTGCGGCTGCCTCCCAGCAACACGGCCAGTTGGCGCTTGGGCGCGGACGAATTACCGTTCTGGCGCGGCGCCTGTTCTTCGACCGGGGCAGACGGCGCCGAAGGTTCGTACGGCTTGAGGAAGAAGTCGTCCACCGGGGCCTGGCGCGGTGTGCCGCCAGAACGGCGATCCGACGCGCGGCCACGCTCGCGGCCGCCCTCGCGCGACGACGCACCGCGCTCTTCGCGGCGGCCGTGGCTGCGCGCGACCAGGTCGGCCGGCACGTCGAGCGTGCCGCGCGGCACTTCGCGCTTGATCAGCTTCTCGATGTCGAGCAGGAAACGCTCTTCGTCGGCGGTGAACAGGGCGATGGCTTCACCGCTGGCGCCAGCGCGGCCGGTACGGCCGATGCGGTGCACATAGTCTTCGGCGTTGTAGGGCAGGTCATAGTTGATCACGCAAGGCACGCCGGCCACGTCCAGCCCGCGCGCGGCCACGTCGGTAGCCACCAGCACTTCGAGATCACCGGCCTTGAAGGCTTCGAGCGCCTTCATGCGATCGGCCTGGGTCTTGTCGCCGTGGATCGATTCGGCCTTGACGCCGTCGCGCTCGAGCTCGCGCGCCAGGCGCGCCGTGCCGATCTTGGTGTTCGAGAACACGATGACCTGCTTCAGGCCGCGCGACTTCACCAGGTGCACCACCGCCGCGCGCTTCTGGTCCCCGCTCATCTTGTAGGCGATCTGCGTGATGGTGTTGGCCGTGGCGTTGCGGGCCGCGACTTCGATTTCGACCGGGTGGTTCAGGTACGAACGGCCGAGCTTGCGGATTTCGTTGCTGAAGGTGGCCGAGAACAAGAGGCCCTGGCGCTGCGCGGGCAGCAGCCGGATGATGCGTTCCAGGTCGGGCAGGAAGCCCATGTCGAGCATGCGGTCGGCTTCGTCCAGCACCAGGATGCCGACCTGGCTCAGGTTCACGTTCTTCTGCTCGACGTGGTCGAGCAGGCGGCCAGGCGTGGCCACCAGCACTTCGCAGCCACGGCGCAGCGCTTCCTTCTGCGGACCGATATCGACGCCGCCGAACACCACCGCGGAACGCAGCGGCGTCTGCTTGCTATAGCGCTTGACGCTTTCGTAGACCTGGTCGGCCAGCTCGCGCGTGGGCGTGAGGATCAGCGCGCGCACCGGATGGCGGGCGGGGGAGGCGCTGGTGTTGGCCAGCGGCATCAGGCGATGCAGGATCGGCAGCGTGAAGGCCGCCGTCTTGCCGGTGCCGGTCTGGGCCGCGCCCATGACATCGCGCCCTTCGACCACGACGGGAATGGCTTGCGCCTGGATCGGAGTGGGCGTGGTGTAGCCGGTTTCGGCAATCGATTGCAACAGCAGGGGATGCAGCCCGAAGTCGGAGAACGTGGGCGTCGGCGCGGGCGCTGCGGCGGTGGGTGCTGCGGATTGAGTGGATTCAGTCATCAGGGTTAGGCAAGTACCGGGACCAGTGAAAAAGAACAAAACGAGAGTGCTGCGAGCACTGCAATGCATATGCATCGGGACAACCGGAACGCGCGCCACGCTCGCGCGGCCACGTGCGAACCACCCGAAGCGCAAGCGCATCGCGGGCAATCGGCACCCTGCCTTGCAGGCCAGGTGGCGCATTCTGGTTTCGATACTTATGAGGGCAGTACCAGGCCCGGATTGCTGTGGATAACTTAATTTTAGCGCAGCCGGACGCCGGGGCGGTCAAGCCAGTGCCTGGGAGCGACTCCTTTGGCCTGGCGGAAGCTCTTGCTGAAATGGCTCAGGTTGACGAATCCGGTGGCCAGCGCGGCGTCGGTGACGCTGTAACCGGCCTCCAGCATGGACGCCGCGGCCTCCAGCCGGACCGACCTCAGATAGGCATGGACCGAGCGGCCGGCCACCTGGCGAAAGCCGGCCTTGAGCTTTTTCTCGCTCAGGCCGACCTCGCGCGCCAGCCGCGGCACTGTCCATACCTCGCCATAGCGGGCCTCGATCAGGCGCCGGGCCTGGGCCAGCTGGCGCCGCTCGCGGGCCGCGACCGGCGGCTCGCCGCTGGCGTCGCTCATGGTCTCGAGCACGATGGCCAGGGCTTCGAGCGCCTTGGCGCGCATGTACAGGCGGCGCGCGGTGGCGTCTTCGTGGCGGCAATCCAGCACGTCCGCCGCCAGCCGCAACAAGCCTGGCGGCGCGGGAAAGCCCGCCATCAGCGATCCCGTGGCCGGCACGCTGTGATCGAGCACGAAAGCGCCGCGCAGCGCGGCCAGCGGCCTGCCGCCGGCGCGCAGCAGCCCGGCGGGTGAATATCGGATGTCCACCAGACGGACATTCTGCCTGCCCGGCATGTGAAACCAGCCCCGCGTCCCACGCTCACCGGTTTGCACCACGGCCATGCCGGGCCCCACCGCCAACGGCTCTCCCCCCTGGATCGACATGCGCGCACGGCCATCCAGGAAGACGGCGATGCAGAACATCGGCGGGCCTTCGGCGTTGACGTCGAGGCCGATGGCAGGCGCGCCGCTCCAGACGGTCAAGGCCAGGTCGTCGTCACACGCCTCCGAGCGCAGCATGGTCATCCACTCGGGCGGCATGGCAACCGCCGACAGCAATGGATGGTCGGAGCGCACGAGAGACCCGGCGGCGGGGGGCGTCATAGCGCCGATGGCGAAATCCAAATTCAGACCCCGATTTGAACAACGGCGGCACTGAAAACGTCAGCGTGGCGCCCATCAAACAACAATAATTCTCATTAATGATTCTACCCAAAGCCCGGCCCGACAACATGACGACAGCGTTCCCTTTCCGACACACCGCCCTGGCGACCGCCCTGTGTGCCTTCGCGGCGCCCGCCGCGGCACAGTCCGTCAGCGAGCTTGCTCCCATCACCGTCACCGCCAGCAAGCAGGAACAGTCGCTGCGCGATCTCAACGGCGCCGCGTTCATCGTGCCGGCCGATACCCTGCAGTCCGCCCAGGTCGACAACACCATGCAGTTGTCGCGCGTGCTGCCCGGCGTGCAGATGTCCAGCAGCGGCTCGTTCCTGTACCCGGTGATATCGGTGCGCGGCATCACGTCCGCGCAGGACTTCTACAACCCCGCCCTGACGGTCTACGTTGACGGCGTGCCGCAATTGCCGACGTTCACCTCGCAACTGCTGACCGACGTCGACCGCGTCGAGCTGCTGAAGGGGCCCCAGGGCACGCTCTACGGCAAGAGCGCCATGGGCGGCGTCCTCAACATCGTGTCGCGGCAGCCGGGCGACGAGCCCTACTTCCGCGCCAGCGCCGGCGTCGCCAGCCGCGACGGCTACCTGTTCAAGGCCAGCGGCGGCGGGCCGCTGGTCGCCAACCTGCTGTACGGCTCGGTCACCGCCGTGGCGAGCGACGCACCCGGCCGGCTGGACAACCCCGCCACCGGCGCCAGCCATGTGGGCGGCGCCTCGGCCAATGCGGGCGCCGCGCGGCTGCGGCTGGCACCCGCCGGCAGTCCGTGGGAACTGGGACTGGCCGTCAGCGGCGAATGCACCCGCGCCAGCCAGGACGCCTACGTTCCGTTCGACGATCTCCATGCCAGCCACGCGTACACCGCGCCGGGCATGCCGGCGTCGCTGGCGGATTTCTATCACAAGCGCTGCGGCAACAGCCAGTCGCTGAGCGGCCGCTACGATTTCGACGGCTGGCGCCTGAACGCGGTGGCGGCCTGGCAGGCCCTGCACTACGACCGCCACTTCCCGATCGGCCCCAGCTACACCAGCCAGCCCGAGCGCTGGCGCCAGCAGGTGCAGGAGCTGCGCCTGTCCACCACCGGCAAGCGCGCCGTCGATGGCGTGCTGGGCCTGTATCGCCAGCGCGTCAGCCAATCGCGCGCGGTGTTCAACCAGATGCAGGGGCCGATGCCGCTGGACACGCACCAGTCCGACTCGCGCAACACCAGCGAATCGCTCGCCGCCTATGCCGACGCCACCTGGCATGCCACCGACGCGCTCGATCTGTCGGCCGGCCTGCGCTATTCCCGCGACAAGGCTGCCACGCGCTATGACGGCCAGACGCTCGATTTCTCCACCTTGGGCCAAGCGCCGTTCAGCGGTTCGGGCTCGAGCGCGGGCAGCAGCGCGCTGGGCAAGCTGTCGGCCGGCTACCGGCTGTCGCCCGAGTGGCGCGTGTACGCCAACGCCGCGCAGGGCTACAAACCGGGAGGCTACAACCTGGCGCCTTCCAATCCCGCCGACGCCCGCCCCTATGGCAGGGAAAAAGGCCTGAGCTACGAGGTCGGCACGCGCCATGACGGCGACACGCTGCGGCTGGGCGCCGCCGTCTACCGCACTGACATCCACGACGCGCAGCTCTATGTCGGCGGATTGGGGCAGCAGCACCTGCAGAACGTCGGCAACACGCGCGCCACGGGCGTCGAATTCGACCTGGGTTGGGACGTCTCGGCGCAATGGACGCTGGGCCTGGACGGCTTCGTCAACCACACCACGTTCCGCAGCTTCAGCGACGCCTCCGCCTGCCAGGGCTGCGACGGCAACCGGGTGCCGTTCTCGCCGGGCTACGGCCTGACCGCCAGCGCCCGCGGCCACTTCGCCACCGGCATCGGGTGGCTGTCGCCCACGCTGGCCGTACGGCGCATCGGCGCGCAGTTCTTCGACATCGCCAACTCGCTGCGCCAGGACGCCTACACGCTGGTCGACCTTAGCCTGGCCTGGCGCATCCGGCCGCAGGTCGAGGCCACGCTGTATGCCAACAACCTCACCGACAAGCGCTACCGCACCTTCGCCTTCGCCGGCGGGCCGATGGGCGACTTCGCCCAGGTCGATCCGGGCCGGACGGTCGGCCTGAACGTCGCCTTCGAATACTAGGAGCGGCGGCATGCGCCCAGACGTGCCCGCGCGCCTGCCCACGGCGCAGGTGATCGCCGCCATCGGCGGCATCTGCATGGCCCAAAGCCTGGTGAGCGGCATCGCCTTCCAGGGCGTGCCCGCCTTGCTGCGCGACAGCGGCGCGCCGCTGGACCAGATCGGCCTGGCCAATCTGGCGTTCCTGCCCTGGGCGCTCAAGTTCCTGTGGGCGCCCTGGATCGAACGCTACCGGCTGCCTGCGGGCCATGCCGAGCGGCGCACCCGCCGCATCGTGCTGCCCGGGCAATGGTTGCTGGCCGCGCTGCTGTTCCTGCTGGCGGGCCTGGGCCAGCCAGCCATGCCCGTGCTGCTGGCCATCCTGGGCCTGATCTCGTTGACGGCAGCCACGGTGGACATCGCCGGCGACGCGTTCGCGGTCGAACAGCTGGCGGAGAACCGACGCGGCTGGGGCAACGCCACCCAGGTCGGCTCCAGCTACCTGGGCATGTTCCTGGGCGCCGGGCTGTTCGTCGTCCTGGCAGGCAGCCACGGTTGGTGCGTGGCGGCGGCCACCATGGGCGGACTGGTCCTGCTGTTGACGCTGCCATTCGCCCTGGTGCGCGAGCCGGCGCGCGCGGCCTGCCCGCCCGCGCGCCGCCCCAGTCTGGCGCATGCGCTGGGTCGTCCCGACGTGCGCCTGGGCCTGGTCATCACGATCGTGTTCCAGGCCGGCTCCCGGCTGGCCTATGGCATGACGCCCCTGCTGCTGCTCGATCGCGGTGTGCCGCTGGCGTCGGTGGGCTGGATCAATGGCGCCGGTGCGGTCGTGGCGGGCCTGGCCGGCACCTTGCTCGGCGCCCTGATCCTGCAGCGCCTCGCGGCGGCGCGGGCGGTGGTCGTGGCCTTGGCCCTGCAGACCATGGCGCTGGTCATCTTCCTGGCCGCCGTGCTGGCGTCATCCTGGCTGCCGCACGCCGACCCGCATTGGCTGGTGGCGCTGGCATTGCTGAAAGCGGCAACGGCGGCCACCGGCTTCGTGGCCTTGTACGCCTTCCTCATGGGCCGGGCCTCGCCAGCACAGGCCGGCGTCGACTTCACCCTGTTCCAGTGCGCGGACGCCATGATCGCCACGATCGGCGGCGTCGCCGCCGGCTGGCTGGCGCAGCACTGGGGCTATAGCGTCTGCTTCGGCGCCGCGGCGGCCTTCGGCGCTGCCGGGTTGCTCGCCCTCCCTACCCTGATGCGGCGCCTGGCGCCGCCCTTTTCCCCGGAGAATGAACATGTCTGAACGCACCGTGGTCATCGCCGGCGCCGGTGTTGCCGGGCTGGCCTGCGCCTGGTGGTTGACGCGGCACGGCTGGCGCGCCGTCATCGCGGAACGCGCCGCGCACCTGCGCGACGGCGGCTACATGATGGGCCTGTCCGGCCCCGGCCTGCTGACCGCGCGCCGCATGGAGCTGGTACCGGCGCTGCGCGCGGTGGAACACGAGATCGGCGAAAACATCTACCGCGACCGACGGGGCCGGGAAGTCATGCGGATCCGCTACCGCGAATTGTTGAAGGATCTGGACTGGATCACCTTGCGCCGCACGGATCTGGTGCAGGTCCTGCATGAGGCGGTGCGCGACCACGCCGAGATCCGGCTGGCGACCACTGTCGCCCACTGTACCCAGGACCCCGGCGGCGTGGACATCACGCTGTCGGATGGCAGTCAATTGCGCGCCGACCTCCTGGTCGGGGCGGACGGTGTGCGCTCGGCATTGCGCGCCCAGGTGTTCGGCGCCGACGATCCCCCGCTGTCCACGCTGGGCTATCGCTACGCCGCCTACGACACCGAGGACGACACTGGCATGGCGCGGGACTTCGTATCCTACGCGGCGCCCGGCCACCAAGTGGAATACCACGGGCTCGGCGGCGGCCGCAAAGCGGCCTTGCACGTATGGCGCAGCCATGAACACGGTTGGGTCGCGGCGCCGCAACGGCTTGGCCTGCTGCGCGAACTGTCCCGCGGCACACACGCGGAAGTCGGACGGCAGTTGGCCATGCTGGCGCACGACACGCCCATCGTCATGGACGACTTGGCGCTGGTCGAACTGCCCTGTTGGCACCGGGGCCGCATCCTGCTGGCGGGTGACGCCGCGCATAGCCTGTCCCTTATTTCTGGACAGGGCGCGGGCATGGCATTGGCCGGCGCCTACGTGCTCGCGCAGGAATTGGGCAGGCAGCCAATTGAACAGGCCCTGGCGGCCCACGAGCGGCGGCTGCGGCCAGTAATCGACAGCCTGCAGCAGCGCAGCCGCAAGCTGGCGCCCGTCTACGTGCCGGCCTCGGCCTTCGCTTTCGGCCTGCGCAATACGGCCTTGCGGCTGCTGCCCAGGCTGATCATGAAGCGCTATTTCCTCAGTGGACTGAAATCCGAAATGGAAGCGGCTGCCGCGCTTGGCTGACCAGTGTCAGCCCGCCAGCCAGCGCAGCCCCCACAGCACCAGCATGCCGACCACGATGACCAGCACCGCGCTGCGGGTGCGCAGGAACACCAGGATGGCGACGATGCCGGCCACCAGCTTGTAGTCGAACAGCGGTCCCAACCCCGCCTTCCAGGGCAGCAGGTCGGGCACCACGATGGCGGTGAGCGCGGCGGCGGGCGCGTAGCGCAGCGCGCGGCGCACCCCATCTGGCAGCGGGATGTAGTCGCCGAACAGCATGAAGCCGGCGCGCGTCAGCACGCTGCACAGCGCCAGCAGCAGGATCGCCGAATAGACATAGATTTCAGACGGCCAGAAGGTCATGCGCGCGCCTTGAAGAAGCGTTCGGCCCACATGCCGGCCACCACGCCGGCGATGACCGCGGCCGCCAGCCCCAGGCGCAGCGGCAGCACCTGGCCGGTCCAGGCGACCACGCCTGCGGCCAGCATCGACACCAGCATGGGCTTGGAATTGGCCAGCGGCACGGTGATGGCCAGCAGCGCCAGCACCGCCGCGAAATCCAGCGACCAGGCCGACGGCACCATGGTGCCGAGGTAGATGCCGATGATCGACGAGGTCTGCCAGACCAGCCAGCCCGGCGCGATGGTGCCGATGAAATACCACAACTGCTCGCGGGTGCCGCGCTCCGCAGCGTCACCAAAGCGCGGCATGAACAGCACGAAGCCCATGTCGGTGGTGAAGTAGCCCAGGCCCAGGCGCTTGGGCCAGGACAGGTGCCGGAAATAGGGTTGCAGCGCCGCGCCGAAGATCAGGAAGCGCAGGTTCACCACGCAGCCAGCGGCGAACACCAGCCAGAGCGGCGCGCCGGTGGCGATCAGTGGCAGGGACGTGAGCTGGGCCGAACCGGCATACAGCAGCAGGGTCATGGCCAGCGCCATGGATTCGGTCAGGCCCGACTTGACCATGGCCACGCCGGTCACCAGTCCCCACGTGGCGGTGGCGATCAGGGCGGGCACGATGGCGTGGACCCCCAACCGGAAAGCGGCGATGCGCTCCTGGCGGACCAGCCGCGGATCTTCGGTTTCGGACAGCGCAGACTCAGAGGACAACGGCGGGCCCCTGGGGATTCGGACAGGACGACATGGAAACTCTGTGGGAAAGGAAACGCACGACAACCTGATCGCCCGCCGGGCCCGCTGGCGCCCGCGGGCACCGCGCCGGTGCGCGAATAGCGCGCTATTGTAACCTCGCCGCTTGATACAATACTGACCTCGGGTTTAGACAGGGAGCAGACCATGTCGATGGCTGACCGCGATGGCTTCATCTGGTATGACGGCAAGCTCGTGCCCTGGCGCGAGGCGACCACGCACGTGCTGACGCACTCCCTGCACTACGGCCTGTCCGTCTTCGAGGGCGTGCGCGCCTACCGCTCCGAGATCGGCACGGCCATCTTCCGTCTCGAAGACCACACCAACCGACTGTTCAATTCGGCGCACATCTACCAGATCCCGATGCCGTTCGATCGCGACACGATCAACGAGGCCCAGCGCACGGTGGTGCGCGAAAACCAGCTCGAATCCTGCTACCTGCGCCCGCTGGTGTTCTACGGCGCCGAAAAAATGGGCGTCTCGCCCAAGGGCGCCAAGGTGCACGTGGCCATCGCCGCCTGGCCCTGGGGCGCCTATCTGGGCGAAGAGGCCCTGTCACAGGGTATTCGCGTCAAGGTATCGTCGTTCGCGCGCCAGCACGTCAACGTGACGATGCCGCGCGCCAAGGTCGCCACCACCTACGCCAACTCGATCCTGGCCAACACCGAGGCCCTGCAGGACGGCTACGACGAGGCCCTGCTGCTGGACACCGAGGGTTTCGTGGCCGAAGGCTCCGGCGAAAACCTGTTCCTGGTCAAGGACGGCGTGCTGTGCGAACCCGAAATCGCCTCGGCCCTGACCGGCATCACCCGTTCGACCCTGCACGCCCTGGCGGCCGACGCCGGGCTGCGCGTGGTCACCAGGCGCCTCACACGCGACGACGTCTACATCGCCGACGAAGCCTTCTTCACCGGCACCGCGGCCGAAGTCACGCCGATCCGCGAGGTCGACAACCGCCGGATCGGCTCGGGCCGGCGCGGCCCCATCACCGAGAAGCTGCAAAAAGCCTTTTTTGACGTGGTGAATGGCCGCAACCCGAAGTACCATCACTGGCTAAGCAAAGTCTGATTCGCGCCGCCCTGCCCTGGCAGGACAGCGTTACTGCCCCAACCTACCGTATCACCGGTATTTTTTATTCAGGAAATTTCCATGACCGCCGCTGCCCCGGCCGCCGCCCCCCACGAAGTCATCGAAGTCGGCGCCGAAGACCTGCCTGTGTTCTGTCCGGGTCCCAAGGCCCCGCTGTGGAGCATGCACCCGCGCGTCTTCCTGGACGTCGCCCACAACGGCTCGGCGCGCTGCGCCTATTGCGGCGCCGAGTACCGGCTCAAGCCCGGCACCGTGCTGCACGGCCACGGCCACTAAGACGACCTGCCGCCCAACAGCCATCCGCTCCGCCATCATGTTCGCCACGCCAGAAGAAGCAGAACACGCGTTCTATGAAGCCCTTGAACAGGGGGACACCGTCCGCCTGATGCAAGTGTGGGCGGACGACAAGGAAGTCGTCTGCATCCACCCGGGAGGCCTGCGCATCGTCGGCCACTCGGCCGTGCAGGAGTCCTGGCAACACGTGCTGGCGAATGGCCCGCTGCACATCCGGCCGCTGCGCCCTCTGGTCATGCTGAGCATGATGTGCGCGGTGCATGTGCTGGTCGAGCAGGTGGCGGTGCGCACGCGGGAGGGCACGCAGTTCGCCAACTGCTACGCCACCAACATCTATCACAAGGGCCCCACCGGCTGGCGCATGGTCATGCACCACGCCTCGTCGGCGCCCACCGAAGCCGGGGTGCTCGATTTGCACGACGTGCCCGACATGCTGCACTGATCGGGTCGACTTTGGCTGCTGCTCGTTTCGACACAACGCCCTGCCCCGTTCCCTCCTGGCTGCCCGGAGGCGATGCCCAGACGGTCTACGCCGCGCTGTTCGCGCAGTACCACCGCATCGCCTTCGTGCGCGACCGGGTCGAAACCCCCGACACCGATTTCGTCGATTTCGACTGGACCGGGCCCGGGCTGTTCCCGCACAAAGCCGCCGACGGCGCCCCCGTGAGCGGCCAGCGGCCGGTCGCCAATGGCAAGACCGCGGCCGCGCGCTGGATGACCGAGGCCGACTGGAAATCATTGCCGCAAACGGCCGACACGCCGGCGCTGCTGCTGTTCCACGGCCTCGAAGGCGGCAGCAACAGCCGCTATGCGCAGTCGATCGCGCACCATTTCCGGGCGCGTGGCTGGATCGTCGTCATCGCCCACTTCCGCGGCTGCTCGGGTGTTCCCAACCGTCTGGCGCGGGCCTACTACTCCGGCGATTCGGCCGAGGTCGGCTTCCTGCTGAACACGGTGCGCAACCGCATCCCGCACGCGCGCTGGCACGCCGTGGGCGTGTCGCTGGGCGGCAATGCGCTGCTGAAGTACCTGGGCGAACACCAGGAAGACACCGGCTGGCTGACGGCCTGCGCGGGCGTCTCGGTGCCGATGGACCTGGTGGCCTGCGGCAAGACGCTGTCCACCGGGTTCTTCAACCGCAAGGTGTACACGGGCCATTTCCTCAAGACGCTCAAGCACAAGGTGCTGGAGAAGGCCCACCGCTATCCCGGCGCCATCGACGTGATGCGCATCGCCCATGCGCGCGACCTGCGCGACTTCGACGACGCCTACACCGCGCCCATGCACGGGTTTCGCAATGCGCTCGATTACTGGACGCGCGCGTCCAGCAAACCCTGGCTGCCGCGCATCTCGGTGCCGACGCTGGTGCTGAACGCGCTGAACGATCCGTTCATTCCCGCCAGCGCCCTGCCGACGCCGGACGAATGCTCATCCAGCATCCTCCTGCACCAGCCGACCGACGGCGGCCACGCCGGCTTCCCGACGGGAGCGTTTCCGGCCCACCTGGGCTGGCTGCCTCAGCGGCTGGGGCGATTCTTCGAGACCGGCCTGTAACCCCGGCCTTGCCCGGCCTGCGCCCCTGGTCGTCCATGGGCCCGGACCCGGCCCCCAGCGGGCGCATGAACGCCCGCGGCCGGCAGCGCCCCGGCGCGCGCCGGCATGCCGTCAACCAGACTTGAAGCGCTCCAGCAACTGGCGTTCTTCGGCCAGCTTGTCCTTGACTTCCTTGATCTGCACGTCGATCTGCGACTGCTCGTAGAAATCGGTGGACATGCCGCGCGCCTGCTGCAACTGCGATTCCGCCGCCGCGAAAGCGCCGGTCATGACGTAGTAGCGCGCCAGGTCGCGGCGCGCCTGCACCGGCTTGCCGGTGCGCTCTTCGCTCTGCGCCAGCATCTGGTAGAGGCTGGGTTCGTCCGAACCCCACTGCTTGATCCTGGCGCGCAAGTAGTCCTGAGCCTCGGCATGGCGGCCATTGGCCTGCAGGGCGGTGGCATAGGCAATACCCAGCGCGCGCTGTTCAGGCCAGCGCCGGATGGCGGCTTGCGCCAGCTCCTGCGCCCGCCGGTTGTCCTTGCGCGCCAGCGCGATGTCGACGGCGAGCTTGGCCATCTGCGGCGAATCGCGGCCATCGGCCTGGGCCTGGGCGAGCTGGCGGTCGGCCTCGTCCAGGCTGTTGCGCTGGAAGGCCTGCAGGGCCAGCCCGTAATAGGCGGCCGAGCGGCGCACGCCGGATAATGCCTGGGCCTCGTCCTGCAACTGCTGGCCGGCCGTTCGCAGGCTGACCGCGTCCCGCCCCTGCACCACGCGCATCTTGGCGCGGATGTACCAGAAATCGTCGCTGTCGACGTGGCGCGATACCGGCAGCGAACGCACCCGATTCTGCACATCGGACATGCGCTCGATGGACAGCGGGTGGGTGCTGGCCCACGAACCGCCGCCGGCGCCTTCGTTCAGGCGCGAGGCGTTCATGAGGCGCGAGAACATCTGCGCCATGCCTTGCGGGTCATAGCCCGCCTTGGTCAGCATGGTGAAGCCGGCGCGGTCGGCCTCGCGCTCGGCGTCGCGCGAGAAACCCAGTTGGCGATTGATGGCGGCGGCCTGGCCGAATGCAGCCACGCCCATCGCAAGATTGCCACCTCCGCCGGCCAGCGCCGCCAGCAGCGCACCCGCCAGACTCGCCAGCATGACCATGCTGTTCTGGCTCTGCTGCGTCATGCCGCGCGCGATATGGCGCTGCACCACGTGGCCGATTTCGTGCGCCAGCACCGCCGCCAGTTCGGATTCGCTGCCGGAAGACACGATCAGCCCGGTATTGACGCCGATGAAGCCGCCCGGCATGGCGAAGGCGTTGATCTCGGGGTCGCGCACGCCGAACATCTCCACGTCCGGCACCGCCCCGGGCGAGAACGCCGCCAGCTTGCGCCCCATGGTGGTGAGGTACTGGCTGAGTTCCGGATCGTCGACATAGGTGGGATCGCGCCGCCCCTGCGACATGATGGCTTCGCCAAGGCTGCGCTCCAGCGCCGGCGACAGGTCCGCGGCGGAAGCGGCGCCCATCGAGGGCAGGCCCACCGGCTGGGCCCAGGCCGTCACGGGCAAGACCGGCACAGCCAGCGCGGCACAGATTCCGAAGATTGCGCCTCGCCGCGCAATCGAGCAAATGGATGGCATTTTCCTGCGGTTCATGAGCCTATGATAGCGATGCGCTTAAAATGTTTCATCGATACCCCCAACGAGGTTTCAATGCGTCCCGTCCGTAAAGCCGTTTTCCCTGTCGCCGGCATGGGCACGCGCTTCCTGCCCGCCACCAAGGCGATGCCCAAGGAAATGCTGCCCGTCGTCGACAAGCCGCTGATCCAGTACGCCGTCGAAGAAGCCGTGGCCGCCGGCATCACCGACCTGATTTTCGTTACGGGTCGCAACAAGCGGGCGATCGAAGACCATTTCGATTCCGCCCCAGAGCTGGAATCCGACCTCGAAAGCAAGGGCAAGCACGAGCTTCTCGCCATGGTGCGGGGCATTCTACCCGCCCATGTCAATTGCCTCTATATCCGCCAATCGGCGCCGCTGGGCCTGGGCCACGCGGTGCTGTCGGCCGCGCCGGCCGTGGGCGATGAACCTTTCGCCGTGCTGCTGGCCGACGACCTGATCGACGCCGACACGCCGGCCATGAAGCAACTGGTGGACATCGCCATCGCGCAGAATGCCAGCGTGCTGGGCGTGCAGGACGTGCCGCGCGAAGACACGCGCAAGTACGGCATCGTGGCCACCCGTGACGGCGCAGGCGATGGCCGCACCGAACGCGTCACCCACATCGTTGAAAAACCCGATCCCGACGCCGCGCCCTCGACCCTGGCGGTGGTGGGACGCTACGTGCTGGAAGCCGCGATCTTCGACCACCTGCGCTCGACCAAGATGGGCGCCGGCAACGAGATCCAACTGACCGACGGCATCGCCTCGATGATGCGCGAGCGCGCCGTGTACGCGCACCGCTACGATGGCACGCGCTACGACTGCGGCAACAAGGCCGGCATGTTCCAGGCCACCGTGGCGCTGGGCAAGAAGTACCACGGCCTGCTGCCGGAATAACCCGACCGGGCGCATGCGCCCGGCGGTTCATCGCCGGCGCGCGTCAGGCCGAAGCGGCGCGGCGCGCCCGCGCCAGGGCGTCGCGGTCGGCCTTGCGCAGCCGGCCCTTGGCCGACAGGCGCATCAACGTGCCCAGGGCCACCATCAGGCCGATCACTTCGACCAACGCGGCGGGAATCCACATGGTCAGGCCACCGATGGTCTGGTCGGTCTGCGCCGACATGGCGATGGCGCGGCCGCACAGTTCGAACAAGGGATAGATATCGCTTTCGGTGAAGGCGATGACGGCGCCCGCCACCATCTGCGGCAGCATCGTCAGGATCGGGGAAATCACGCGGCCGCCCGGCGTCATCGCGGCCGGCGGAGCCGGCCGGCGATCGAGGATCAGGTTCCAGTACATGAACCCGCTGATCACCACCGACCAATTCATCAGCCGGTACAAGCGCCAATCGAGCATGGAATAGAACTGCACCGACGGGATCAGCCAGACCAGCACCAGGAAGACGAACAGCGTCGGCACGAGGATCTTGTGGGTCAGCACCGCCACGGTGGCGCGGCCGGCGCCGGTGCGCAGGAAGTCACGCAGGCGCACGCGCCAGCGCAGCGGCAGCCCGGCCCGCATGACCTGCCCGGGAAACGCCGCCATCACCAGCAGCGGCCCCAGATGGTGCAGCACCAGATGCTGGATGCGGTGGATGAAGAACATGCGCTCGGCGTAATAATCCAGGCGCGTGTGCAGCGACAGGTACAGCAGCACCATGCCCACCCAGAACAGCGTGCGGCGCGCCACCGTGACATGGTGCACCCGCTGTCCGCGCACGAACAGCGCGATGGCCACCAGGAAGGAGGCCACCAGCGTGGGAGAGAACTCCCAGGGTATGAGCCATTCGAGACTGTCCATGCGGGTCATCCGGAAAATGCCATCGGGAGGCGCCCCGGCCATGCCGGGCAGGCCGGGCCAGAACACGCGGCCGGGAACGATTGTAGTGGACCCGCCCCCGCCCTGCGCGCGGCTCAGAACCGGTGCGTAATACCGGTGCCGAAGCGCGTGGTGTGGGAATGCCCCGGGTCGAACTGGTTGTCCAGCGTGTAATTGGACGCGTAACCGGCGAACGCGTAGAACGTGGTGCGCGGCGACAGGTCATACGTATAACCCAATGTCAACACTTGCGCATTGCGCGCCGTCGAACCGTCCTCCCATTTCCAGTCGGGCCGCGCCAGCGACCACTGGGCCACCACCGCCCCATGACCCACCGGCACGCTGGCTCCCAGCAGCCAGGCATTGACACTGCCGCCGCGCGCGAAAGCCGCGGGCCCCAGGTTTTGCCCCAGGCTGTCCGGATCGCCCCCATCCAGGCCGACGTAGCCATTGCGCTGGCGCGACCAGGCCAGCGACACCTTGACCACCTCGAAGTCGTAGGCCACGCCCAATTGCAGCGCCTGTGGCCGGCCGTCGCTGCCGGCGGGCGGCTCGGCCAGGCGCATCTGGTCCCAGGTGGCGACCGCCAGCAAGGGGCCTTGCTCGTACTTCAGGCCCAGGCTGAGCGCGCGGTTGTTGGCCGCGGTCTGGAAATTGCCGCGGTCGTCGGCGTCGAAGGCGTAGCCGATGCCGGCCTGCCAGCCGTCCCAGGTAGGCGTGTAGTAGTTGACCAGGTTGCTGAACTGGTAGTTGTCCGAAGCCTTGAAGGTGGCGCCCATACCCATTTCCTTCCAGGACGCCAGTTCCAGCGCATTGCCGTAGGTCTTGCCGACCGTGTACTGGCGCCCCAGGCGCAGGTCGCCATAGTGGTCGTGGGCCAGTCCGACCCAGGCGCCATAGTTGAACAGGCGCGCATCGTCGGCGCGCTTGCCGGTGGCGGGGTCGAAGCCGCTTTCGAGCTGGAAGCGGGTCTGCCAGCCGTCGCCCAGATCCTCGCTTCCCCGCAGCCCCCACAGGGAGTCGGTCAAGCCGCCATTGAGCAGGCCGGTGTGGCTGCCCTGCCCCGAAATGTGCGTAGTGGCGATGCCGGCGTCGACCACACCATAGAGCTGCACGCCCGGGGCGTCGCCAGCCGCACAGGCGCCCGGCGGCCAACAGGCCACGCCCGCCACCAGGGAGGCGGCAACAGTCGAGATTTTCATGCTGGTCTCCAGGAGGCCGCGGCGAGCACCGTCCGCCGCGGTATGTATCAGGAATGCCTATTGCCAACCATAGCGGCGCACCCAGACGCCCTTGAGCACCTGGGTCAGCACGCAGTACCCCAGCAGGATGCCGGCCAGCCAGGGGAAATAGCTCCACGGTAGCGCCTGCAGTTGGAAATATCCGGCCAGGGGCGAGAACGGCAGGAACAACCCCAGCCCCACGACCAGCGCCGTCATCGCCATCAATGGCCAGGCGGCGCGGCTCTGCAGGAACGGCACCTTGCGTGTGCGGATCATATGCACGATGAGCGTCTGCGACAACAGGCCCTCGACGAACCAACCCGACTGGAACAGGGTCTGGTGCTCGGGCGCATTGGCCTGGAACACGTACCACATGAGGGCGTACGTGGTGATGTCGAAGATGGAGCTGATCGGCCCGAAGAACACCATGAAGCGGCCGAGCCCGGCGGGATCCCATTGCTGCGGCTTCTTCAGCAGTTCCTCGTCGACATTGTCGAACGGGATGGCGGTCTGCGAAACGTCGTACATCAGGTTCTGCAGCAGCAGATGGATCGGCAACATCGGCAGGAACGGCAGGAAGGCGCTGGCCACCAGGACCGAGAAGACGTTGCCGAAGTTGGAGCTGGCGGTCATCTTCAGGTACTTGAGCATGTTGCAGAAGGTCTTGCGGCCTTCGATGACGCCGTCTTCCAGCACCATCAGGCTTTTCTCCAGCAGGATGATGTCGGCGGCCTCCTTCGAGATATCCACCGCGGAATCCACCGAGATACCGACGTCCGCGGCGCGCAACGCCGGGGCGTCGTTGATGCCGTCGCCCATGAAGCCCACGGTGTTGCCCTGGGCGCGCAGGGCACGCACGATGCGCTCCTTGTGCGCGGGCGTCAGGCGGGCAAACACATTGGCCTCGCGCACCGCCACGGCCAGTTGAGCGTCGTCCATGGCCTCGACCTCGGCGCCCAGGCAGACCTTGCGGATCTGGAAACCGACTTCGCGGCACACTTTCTGCGTCACCAGCTCGACGTCGCCGGTCAGTACCTTGACCTCGATGCCGGAGTCGCGCAGCGCGGCCAGGGCCGGGCCGGTGGATTCCTTGGGGGGATCGAGGAAAGCGATATAGCCGACCAGAACCAGATCGACCTCGTCCGCCACGCCGTAGGCAGGCTGCGTAGGCGGCAGCTCGCGCACGCCCACCGCGATCACCCGCAGCCCGTCGCGGTTCAGGTCGGCGGTAACGCGACGGATGTCGGCGCGACGCGCCTCGGTAAGCAGATGCACCTCGTGGCCGACCCGCAGGCGGGTGCAGACCGCCAGCATTTCCTCCAGCGCGCCTTTGCAGATCAGCTCGTGGTGCTCACGACCGTTCTCGGTCTCGCTGACCACCACCGACATGCGGCGGCGCGAGAAGTCGAACGGGATCTCGTCGATTTTGCGGTAGCGGGCGGCCAGATCCAGCTTGCGCTCCACTTCGGCATGGCGCAGCACGGCCACGTCGAGCAGGTTCTTCAGGCCGGTCTGGTAGTAACTGTTGAGATAGGCGTAGGCCAACACGTCGTCGCTGGTGGCGCCGTACACGTCGGTATGGCGCTCGAGCGCGATGCGGTCCTGGGTCAGCGTGCCGGTCTTGTCGGTGCACAGCACATTCATGGCGCCCAGGTTCTGGATCGCGTCGAGCCGCTTGACCACCACCTTGCGCCGCGACATCCGCACCGCGCCCTTGGCCAGCGTGGCGGTGACGATCATCGGCAGCATTTCCGGCGTAAGGCCGACGGCGATGGCCAGCGCGAAAAGCAGCGCTTCGAGCCAGTCGCCCTTGGTGAAGCCATTGATCAGCAGCACGATGGGCGCCATCACCAGCATGAAGCGGATCAGCACCCAACTGACGCGGTTGATGCCCTGCTGGAACTGCGTCGGCACGCGCGCGGTCTGGGTCACACGTCCGGCCAACTGGCCGAAATAGGTGCCGGCGCCCGTGGCGACCACCAGGGCGGTGCCGGAGCCGCTGACCACGTTGGTGCCCATGAAGGCCATGTTCTCCAGTTCCAGCGCATTGGCGGTCTCGCCGCGCTGCATGGCGTATTTTTCGACCGGCAGCGATTCGCCGGTCAGGGCCGCCTGGGCCACGAACAGATCCTTGGCGCCCAGGATGCGGCAGTCGGCCGGAATCATGTCGCCCGCGGACAACAGCACCACGTCGCCAGGCACCAGCTCGGCCAGGGGCACTTCGATCTGGCGCGCCCCCGAGGCATGCAACGTAGCGCCGAAGAAGCGCCGCGAATCGCCCTCGGCCGTGCCGGCGGCGTCGCTGCGAAGGACCGTGGCGGTGTTCTGCACCATCGCTTTCAGGGCCTCGGCGGCGCGATTGGAACGGCGCTCCTGCATGAAGCGCAGCAAGGTCGAGATCGCCACCATCGAGCCGATGATGATGACGCCCTTCCAGGACTGGTCGTCGGGCTCGGCCATGTACACGTCCGTCACCCACGACAGCAAGGCCAGGCCGGTCAACAGCAGGTTGAAGGGATTGCGGAACGACTGCCACAGGTGGACGTACCAGGTCAGCGGCCTTTCGTGATCGACTTCGTTGGCGCCATAGCGGGCGCGGGCCTCATCGGCCTGGGCTGCGGACAGGCCGCCGCGGCCGCTGCGGAACATCGAGAACAGCGCGTCGAAATCCATGCGCGCCACATCGAGCATGCGGCGGTTGGCGCGGCGCGCGGCGTCGGAGGAATCAGCCGTGGCGCTGGCCGGTCCGCCGCCCTGCTCCAGCATGGGCGAACGCCGGAAGTGGCGCCCCGACCGCCGCAGGCCGACCGCGGAGGAGAAGAAGGTCTTCAGGAATTTGAACATCGGAGTGTTCCCGTTATTGATGTTGTTCTGGAAGACACGGGCAGGCCGCCGCCATGCCTTTGCGCGGGCAGCACGGGGCCGCGGCCTGGGCGAAGCAGGCCGTTGCCGCCGCGTACGGGCGTGCGCAGGCACCGGGGCGATGTTGCCGGCGTCCGGATCGCGTCGAGGCGCGCCGGTTGCGGGAAGCGGAACGGGAAACTAGCGGGAGAACCGGGGCCGGCGGCAGTGGCGCGCGTCGAGCGGGCCGGGCCGGGGGTTCGGGGCTGCGGATTCCGTACTAGACCGGGTGACTATCCGGCCAGTCGGCTCGCAAGGGAGAAGACAGGTCAGACAGGCAGGCCGGCCCCGCGCGCGGGGCGCAATCGAGGCTCGGGGTCTAAGGCACTGGGCATGGTCTCTCCTGGGAAATGAAAGGCGGAATCAGGCCGCCAGCGGTTGCGCGCCAAAATGGACGTGGCGCACGGCGGGATTGGCGCTCAACCGGCGGGCTTGCGACATCAGTTCGCCACGCAGCTCGGGCGGGCAATTAACGGTGATGCAGGCCGAGGCCATGCCGGGGTCGCGCCCCTGGTCGATCTGCACTTGCGAGACATCGAGCCCGGCGGCACCGAAGTCCAGGCAGATCTGCTTGCGCAGCGCGCCCAATTCATCGCGCGGGCAGATGACCGTCAGGCGCGAGGTGCCGCGGCGGCGGCCCAGGGCGGTGGCGCGGTCGACGCCAGCACGGCGCAGGAACAAGTCGAAGAAACGCATAGCGACCTCCATTGCGAATGGGGAGCGGCTTTCGCGCATACGCGTGCACGCAGGGTCACCGTGCCGGCGGGCGGACGCGAAAACGCGTGCGCGAACGCTGGCGCTGCGACGAGCGGCGGTTCTGGCGGATTGTGTTGGGGAGAATCCCGGCAAGCCGTGGGCTTGCGCTTGCTGCCCGGAAAGAAAGCCGGGCCTGGGATATCACCGCAACCTGCTCAACAGGTTGCGGCAGACGGAGTTCTGCGTGGACCTGTCAAACAGCGGCGTCGATGCAAGATCGACTACTTTCGCCGGAATCGGTATTCACGAAGACTGCTCCTGGGATGGATAACGGCAAAATTTTACGCGGGTTTCCACTGATGGACAAGGCTTGCCGGCACAAATTTTGCTTTTTGTGCAAAAGGGCGCGAGGCCCGGAGCCTCGCGCCCTTGCCCCGTCAGGCGTAGAAATGCCAACCCAGATAGGCCCCGAACAGGGCATAAAAGCCCCCCACCGCCGACAGCGCCGGCACGCTCATGCCAGCGCGGCGAAAGCGCAGCCACAGCAGGCTGATGGACAACATGGTGAACAGGCCCGCGGCCAGCAGCGGACCATCGAGCAACCAGGGCGTCATGAAGATGCCCAGGGCGCTGGGGATGGTGGCCTGGATCATCATGGCGCCCGAGATGTTGGCCAGCGCCAGGCGTTCCTTGCCCTGGCGCACCCAGATCAGCGCGTTCATGATCTCCGGCAACTCAGTGGCGACCGGCGCCAGCAGCAGCGCGGCCACGTGCGGCGAGGCGCCCATGGCGATGCCCAGCAGTTCGATCTGGTTGACGAATACGTGCGAGGCGCCGGCGATCACCACCAGCGCCAGCAGCGTCTGGGTCGCCGCCCAGAACATCGACGGATTCTCGTCGCGCGGGCGCAGCTTGAGCGGCTCCAGGTCTTCGCAATCCAGACAGTCCTCGTCGTTGCTCAGTTCGCGCTTGACGTACAGGCCATAGGTGGCCAGGAACAGGATGCCGAGCCAGGGTTTCCAGGCGAAGGCCAGCAGGCCCAGGCCGACCTTGAAGACGAAGATGCCCATGAACCAGGCCTGGTCGCGGGCCAGTCGGCGCTGGTCCGCGTTGATACAGTTGGCCTGTGTCGGCTGGCCCCGGCGGGCGCGCCACAGCGCCAGGCCGACCACGGCATAGGCCAGCGTCGCCAGCACCAGTGGGCCGCCCATGGCGGCGCCGACGCCGATGTCCTTTTGCTCGGGAGTTTCGCCGAACACCACGGCCATGAAGGTCACGGCGCTTTCCGGCAGGGCCGTGCCGAAGGCGGCCAGCACGGTGCCGGTCGCGGTGGCGCCAAGCTGGAAGCGGTGTCCGACCCATTCGACGCCGTTGACGAAGAATTCGCAGGCGAAATAGATCACTGCCGCGGACAGGAAAAACAGGAACAGGGTGAGCAACATAGAGGCGAGCCGGGCGAGCAGAAACCAATTGGCGCGACGTAGCGGCTCGCCCGGCCAAGGGTGAACGCTACGCGGCCAAAGGTCTCGCCTGGCTGATCCATGCGCGGGCGGACCGCGGCATGGAGACCGTTAGCGCCATGGAGTCCTGGAAACCGCTGCGCGGAACCGGACCACCAAGTCTGTTGACGCTAACTCCTTTGGGGACAAAGGATGGCTACTCCCCAATGACAGAGGCGCGATTGTAGCAGCCTGCCCGTGACAGTCGAGTGAATCCACACACCGCGCGCGGGCATGCGGCCGGGCTGTCGCATCGGCAGCGCGGCGAGTAAAGTAACTGGCACCACAGCTTCCCGCCGGGCCTTGCGCCCCTTTTCACCCATGAGCCTGCCGCCCACCGATGTCGCCCCCTTCGCCGCCCGCCGCGAGCGCCTGATGGCGCGGATGCGCGCGGAAGGCGGCGGCATCGCCATCCTGGCCACCGCGCCCGAAGCCATTCGCAACCGCGACGCCGAGTATCCCTATCGGCACGACAGCGATTTCTTCTATCTCACCGGCTTCACCGAGCCCGGCGCCTGGCTGGTGCTGATCGCCGGCGCCACCGACCGCGCCCTGCTGTTCTGCCGCCCGCGCCATGTCGAACACGAGATCTGGGAAGGCCGGCGCTTCGGTCCGGAGGCCGCGGCCGAACATTTCGGCTTCGACGACGCCCACCCCCTGGATGCGCTGGACGAGCTGGTGCCCAAGCTGCTGCGGGACCAGCCCACGCTATTTGCGCCTTTGGCGGGCGACAAGCGCAGCGACGGCCGGCTGCACCGCTGGCTGGCGGCGGCGCGCGAAGCCAGCCGCGGCGGCCACCAGCCGCCCGCGCGGCAGCTGGACATCCGGCCGATCCTGGCCGAGATGCGGCTGGTCAAGGACGCCAGCGAGATCGCCGCGATGCGGCGCGCGGCCAAGATCTCCGCCGGCGCCCACGCCCGCGCCATGCGGGCCACGCGCGCAGGGATGCGTGAATACGAGCTGGAAGCGGAACTGCTGTACGAATTCCGCCGGCATGGCGCCCAGGCGGTGGCCTACAACAGCATCGTCGCGGCCGGCGCCAATGCCTGCGTGCTGCACTACCCCGCCGGCGAGGCGGTGCTGCGCGACGGCGACCTGGTGCTGATTGACGCCGGCTGCGAAGTCGACAGCTACGCCAGCGACATCACCCGCACCTTCCCGGTGAACGGCCGCTACAGCGGCCCGCAACGCGCGCTGTACGACCTGACCGTGGCGGCCCAGGAGGCGGCGGCCCGGGCCACCGCGCCGGGCCGCGGCTGGAATGACGGCCACGAGGCCGCGGTGCGCGTGCTGGCGCAGGGCATGCTGGACCTGAAACTGCTGAAGGGTTCGCTGGACGGCGTGATCGAATCGGGCGACTACAGCCGCTTCTACATGCACCGCACCGGCCACTGGCTGGGGCTGGACGTACACGACGTCGGCGACTACCGCCAACCGGGCGCGGGACCCGGCGCCGAACGCCCGTGGCGCACACTGGAAACCGGCATGATGCTGACGATCGAACCCGGCATCTACGTGCGCCCGGCCGACGACGTACCCGAGGCCTATTGGAACATCGGCATCCGCACCGAGGATGATGCGCTGGTGACGGACGAGGGTTGCGAGCTGATTACCCGCGGGGTGCCGGTACAGGCCGCCGAGATCGAGGCGCTGATGCGCGAATAGCCGAGCGGCGCGCGGGACCGCGCCGCTTGCGTGCCGCCGGACGCCGGGCCTACAGCGTCAGGCCGTCCAGCCAGCCCATTGCCACCCACACATAGACCACCACCATCGCAATGGCGAACATGGACACGGTGGCGCCGACCAGGCAGGCCAGGAGGGCAACCAGCACCGGCCCCCAGCCGGTCTTGGGGGACGGCGGCAATCCGGGGTTGTAGAGGCGATCGAACTTCTCGTCGGGCATCAGCGAAAACACCGCGCTCTCGATGAAGCCGTCGATCATGGGAATGAACACCAGGAAAAAAGCCGGGTTGTCGTACCAGACCGGGTAGTAGCGCAGCGCGCAAAACAGGCTGAGCAGGGACAGCGTCGTCACCAGCCAGGCGTAACGCCGGCCCAGGTACCACCAATGCGCGCCGAGCCAGCCGAACAGGCAGGCCAGCAGGCCGACGGCGACCTTGCCGCGAGGGCGGCGCGGGATTGCGGCGGACAGCGAAGAAGAAGCCTCGAGCTGCGTCATATCAATCAACCGGTAATGGGTCCCCGGGCGCCAAGCCGCGCCGGCAGACCCGGATTGTAGTGGACAGGTAAAATCCCGGCATGACTCTCTCCGCCTTCGACATTGCGATTCTTGGCGCCGGCCCCGTGGGGCGTGTCCTGGCGTTGATGCTGGCGCGCGTGGCGCCGGACCCGTCCCGCATCGCCCTGCTGCAGGGCACGGCGGCGCCTGCCACCCCGGCCGCCGCCGTGCCCGCGGCCGACCCGCGCGTGCTGGCCATGAACCATGGCAGCCGCGTGCTGCTCGAATCGCTGCACGCCTGGCCGGCCAAGGCGGCGGACATCCTCAACATCCACGTCTCGCAGCGCGGCCGGCTTGGCCGCAGCGTGATCCGCAACACCGATTTCGACGTGCCGCAGTTGGGCTGCGTGGTCGCCTACGCGGCGCTGCACGCCAGGCTGGAGGAATGCGTGGCCGCCAGCGGCGTCACGCTGCTGTCCGGTCCGCCTGCCGTGGTCGACGGCCAGGATGCCGATGGCGTGCGCATCAGCCAGGGCGACCGCGCCCTCAGTTGCCGGGTCGCCGTGCAGTCGGACGGCGCCGGCGGCAGCGACCTGCGCCGCGACTACGGCCAGCACGCCCTGCTGACCACCGCCCACGCCAGCCTGCCGCGCCGCGGCTGGGCCTGGGAGCGCTTCACGGCCGAAGGGCCGCTGGCCTTGCTGCCCCACCCCCAGACGCCAGATGCCTATTCGGTGGTCTGGTGCAGCGCGCCCGAGCGCGCGTCCGAGCTGGCGGCGCTGGACAACACCGCCTTCTCGCAGGCACTGGGCAAAGCCTTTGGCGACCGCCTCGGCCGCCTGACCTGCCAGGCGCCGCGCCATGTCTTCCCGTTGGCGCTGAGCGCGCGCCGCGCCCAGGTGCAGGGTCGCGTGGCCGTGATCGGCAACGCGGCGCAGACCTTGCACCCCGTGGCGGGCCAGGGGCTCAACCTCGGGTTGCGCGATGCTGCACGGCTGGCCCAGTCGCTGGGCGGCTGGCTGGCGCAGCCCAACGCCACCCCCGCCCCCGCGCTGCACGATTTCGCACGGGCACGCCAGGTCGACCGCGTCATCACGGCCGGGGTCACCGACCTGATGCCGCGCATCTTCGCCACCGGCCTGGCGCCGGTCGAGCATGCCTGCGGCCTGGCGCTGCTGGGCCTGGACCTGGCCGCGCCGCTGCGGGCACCGCTGGCGCGCCACCTGCTACAGGGTTTCCGCGCCTGATCCTGCCCTTTTTTCGTCCGGCTGTTACCAAGCGGTGGCGGGACAAAAAAGAGGGTTCGATCGAGCCGGTTAAAATGTGAGCATGCGCATCGGCCCGTGGACTCTCCCCAACAACGTTCTGGTCGCGCCCATGGCGGGCGTGACGGACCGCCCTTTCCGCCAGCTTTGCAAGAAACTGGGGGCGGGTTATGCCGTCTCGGAAATGGCCGCCAGCAACCCCCGGCTGTGGGACAGTGTCAAGACTTCGCGCCGCCTCAATCATGACGGCGAGATCGCTCCCATCTCGGTGCAGATCGCCGGCGCCGACCCGGCCATGATGGCCGAGGCCGCCGTCTTCAACGCCAACAAGGGCGCGCGTATCATCGACATCAACATGGGCTGCCCGGTGAAGAAGGTCTGCAACGTGGCCTCGGGGTCGGCCCTGCTGCGCCACGAAGACCTGATCGCCCGCATCCTGGATGCCGTGGTCGAGGCCTGCGCGCCGCTGGGCGTGCCGGTCACGCTCAAGACCCGCACCGGCTGGGACCGCGACAGCCGCAACGCCCTGCGCGTGGCCAGGCTGGCCGAAAACGCTGGCATCGCCGCGCTCACACTGCATGGACGCACGCGCGCCGATCTCTATACGGGCGAGGCGGAATATGACACTATCCGCGCCGTCCGCGCCGAGCTGAAGATCCCGCTGATCGCCAATGGCGACATCGACTCCCCTGAAAAGGCCAGGCGCGTCCTGGATTACACTGGCGCCGATGCGGTCATGATCGGCCGGGCGGCCCAAGGGCGGCCCTGGATCTTCCGCGAAGTCGACCATTACCTGCGCACGGGCGAAACACTGGCCCCTCCCAGCTATGGGGAAATGCGCGAACTGCTGCTAGAACATCTCGACGACCACTACCGCTTCTATGGCGAACACACCGGCGTACGCACGGCGCGCAAGCACATCGGGTGGTATCTGGACGGCCTGCCGGACGCGGACTCGTTCCGTGACCGCATGAACCTCATCGACAACACCCGCGACCAGTGGCGGGCGGTGTCGGAATGGTTCCTCAATCTTTCCCGTGACGGCAACCCCAACCCGGCGCCGGTCGCGAAAGCCCTGCTGGCGGCATAACCGCCTCAACACCAACATAAAAATATCTGTACTCCGATGAGCAAGAAAGATGTCCTGGAAGAATGCGTGCGCGCCAGCCTGGAGCGCTATTTCGAAGACTTGGGCGAATCCGAGCCCCACGACATGTGGGACATGGTGATGCGCTGCGTGGAGCGCCCGGTCCTCGAAGTGGCGCTGGAACGGTCTGGCGGCAACCAGTCGCGGGCATCCGAAATGCTGGGCATCACGCGCAACACCCTGCGCAAGAAGCTGCTGGCCCACAACATCCAGGTATAGAGCGTTGCCCCGCGCGGGCGGGCCGGCAGGCGCGCCCGCTTTACCGATTTCCCATCCCGACCTGAAGCGAGACTGGCGTACGCGCCGCACTCCCGTCCCTCACCATGAAAATCGAAACCGCCCTGCTTTCGGTGTCCGACAAGACCGGCATCGTTGAATTTGCCCGCGCCCTGGCCGCGCGCGGCGTACGCCTGCTGTCGACCGGCGGCACCGCCAAGCTGTTGGCCGAATCCGGCCTGACCGTCACCGAAGTGGCCGCCCACACTGGTTCGCCCGAAATCCTGGACGGCCGCGTCAAGACGCTGCATCCGAAGATCCACGGCGGCCTGCTGGCCCGCCGCGACAGCGCCGAACACATGGAGACCATCAAGGCGGCCGGCATCGATCGCATCGACATGCTGGTGGTCAACCTGTATCCGTTCCGCGAAACCGTGGCCAAGCCCGACTGCACCTTCGCCGACGCAGTCGAGAACATCGACATCGGTGGCCCGGCCATACTGCGCGCCGCAGCCAAGAACCACGGCACCGAGGCCGGTGGCGTGACGGTCGTGATCGACCCGGCCGACTACTCGCGCGTGCTGTCCGAAATGGACCAGGGCGGCGCCACCTCCTACGGCCTGCGCCTGGCGCTGGCCGCCAAGGTCTACGCCCACACCGCGGCCTACGATGGCGCCATCGCCGCCTACCTGACCAGCCTGACCGAGGCCGAACCGGCGCAGGATGCCGTGCCGGCCCGCCAGGAATGGCCCGGCACCCTGACGCTGCAGGTCAAGCAGGAACAGGCCCTGCGCTACGGCGAGAACCCGCACCAGACGGCGGCGTTCTACGTCGACGCGCAGCGTCCCGCCGGCCTGCTGGGCAACTACCGCCAATTGCAGGGCAAGGAACTGTCGTACAACAACATCGCCGACGCCGATGCCGCCTGGGAATGCGCGCGCAGCTTCGAGGCGCCCGCCTGCGTCATCGTCAAGCACGCCAACCCCTGCGGCGTGGCCGTGGCGGCCGACACGCTGGGCGCCTACCAGCAGGCCTTCAAGACCGACCCGACCTCGGCCTTCGGCGGCATCATCGCCTTCAACCGTCCGGTCGACGCGGCCACCGCCGAGGCCGTCAGCGCCCAGTTCCTGGAAGTACTGCTGGCGCCGGCCTATGACGGCGCCGCGCTGGCCATCCTGGCCGCCAAGAAGAACGTGCGCGTGCTGGAGGTGCCGATGGGCACGGGCCAGAACGCCTTCGACGTCAAGCGCGTCGGCGGCGGCTGGCTGGTGCAGACCCCGGATGCCTACAACGTGCCGCGCGACGCCTTGAAGGTTGTCACCAAGCGCCAGCCCACCGAGCAGGAAATGAACGACCTGGCGTTCGCCTGGAAGGTCGCCAAGTACGTCAAGTCCAACGCCATCGTGTTCGTCGGCGGCGGCATGACGCTGGGCGTCGGCGCCGGCCAGATGAGCCGCATCGATTCGGCCCGCATCGCCTCGATCAAGGCCGAGAACGCCGGCCTGACGTTGAAGGGCTCGGCGGTGGCGTCGGATGCCTTCTTCCCGTTCCGCGACGGCCTGGACGTGGTGGTGGCAGCGGGCGCGACCTGCGTGATCCAGCCCGGCGGCAGCGTGCGCGACGATGAAGTCATCGCCGCGGCCGACGAGCATGGCATCGCCATGGTGCTGACCGGCACCCGCCACTTCCGCCACTGATGCGCGTCCTCGGCATCGATCCCGGCCTGCGCCGCACCGGCTTCGGTGTGATCGATGCCGACGGCCCGCGCCTGCGTTATGTCGCCAGCGGCACCATCGTGGTGCCGCCGGCGCTGACGCTGTCCGAACGCCTCAAGGTCATCCTGGACAACCTGCGCCAGGTTGCGCGCGACACGCAACCCGATGTGGCCGCGCTGGAAATCGTCTTCCTGAACACGAATCCGGCCTCGACCCTGTTGCTGGGCCAGGCCCGCGGCGCGGCGCTGTGCGCGCTGGCCGACAGTTCGCTGGCGGTGCATGAATACACCGCGCTGCAGATCAAGAAGGCCGTGGTCGGCACCGGCCGCGCGGCCAAGGAGCAGGTGCAGATGATGGTGCAGCACCTGCTTGCGCTGGACGGCACCCCTGCCCCCGACTCGGCCGACGCCCTGGCCTGCGCCATCTGCCACGCCCATGTCGGCCCCCTGCAGGGCCGCCTGGAACAACTGGGCTCGCGCCTGAGCCTGAGCGGCAGGACCCGCGTCCGCAACGGCCGCCTGCTTGGCTGAAAACGGCCTACGCCACTCGGCGCGCCGACCCGTATAGAATCCCCGCATCCGCCGCGACAGTCGCGGCCTTCTCTTTTGCCAGGCCACTGCCACCATGATCGGACGCATCACCGGAACCCTGATCGAGAAACTGCCGCCCACCGTGTGCGTGGACGTCAACGGTCTGGGCTATGACATCGACGTGCCCATGAGCACGCTGTACTCGCTGCCGGAAACCGGCGCGCGCGTCACCCTGTACACGCACCTGACCGTGCGCGAGGACGCCCACATCCTCTACGGCTTCGCCACCGCGGGCGAACGCAGCGCCTTTCGCGAGCTGATCAAGGTCAGCGGCATCGGCGCGCGCACCGCGCTGTCGGTGCTGTCCGGGCTATCGGTGGCCGACCTGGCCCAGGCCATCACGCTGCAGGAATCGGGCCGCCTGACCCGCGTGCCGGGCATCGGCAAGAAGACCGCCGAACGCCTGCTGCTGGAAATGCGCGGCAAGCTGGGCGCGGACATCGGCGCCAGCGCGCATGCGGTTCAGGACAATCAATCGGACATCCTGAACGCGCTGCTGGCGCTGGGGTACTCCGAGAAGGAATCGATGTCGGCCCTCAAAACCCTGCCCGAAGGCGTGGGTGTGTCGGACGGCATCAAGCAGGCGCTGAAAGCGCTGGTGCGCTGACGCGCCGCCCAGGCCACGGATCACGCAATCCGCCGAGTTGGCGCGCAATCGGCATTGAGGTTGCCGGCGGCCGGCCTCGAGGCGGGCTGCCGGCTCGCACCTAGCGGGCCGGGGCCAGGTATCCCGGCGCCACCGCCTCCAGGCCGGTCGGCACCACGTTCAGTTCGGGCGCCATCGGCGTGCCACAGATGTTGTCGCTGCGCAGGGAATCGAGGTTGTCGCGAGACATCAGCGGCTGCCCCGGCAGGCATTCGAACAGCAGCGCCTGCATGCGGCCCACGCCCATCGGCACCCCGACCACCGGGCGCGGGTGCCCGCTCCATCCGGCGCACAGGCGCGCGATCTCGCCCAGGGTATAGACCTGCGGCCCGCCCAGTTCGTAGGTCTTGCCGCAAGTATGGGAATCGTCCAGCGCCGCCAGCATCGCCGACGCCACGTCGCCCACATATACCGGCTGCATGCGCACATGCGCGCCGGCCAGCGGCAACACCGGCAGCCAGCGCGCCAGGCGCGCGAACATATTGGTGAAATTGTCGTCCGGCCCGAACACCACCGAAGGCCGGAATATCGTCCAGCCGCCCTCGCGCCAGTCGGCCAGTTCGTGCTTGATGGCGGCCTCGCCGTCGCCCTTGGAACGCTGGTACATGCTGGCTCCGTGGGAGTCGGCGCCCAGCGCGCTGACATGCAGCAGGCGCCGCGCGCCCTGGCGGCGGCAGGCCCGGGCGATGCGCTGCGGCAGGTGCACATGGGCCTGCGCGAAGTCGGCGCCATAGGGTTTGCCGGCCTTGCCGTGCAGGATACCCACCAGGTTGATCACGGCGTCACAGCCATGCACCAGCCGATCGAGCGCATCGTCGTCATGTACATCGCTGGCCAGCAGCGTGACGGTGGGCAGGATCTGGAGTTCTCGCCCCTGGCCGTAACGGCGGGTGGGCACCAGGATCTGGTGCTGCCCACCCGACAGCCGGGCGATGAGGTGACGGCCGATGAAGCCGGTGCCGCCGATGACAAGGATACGCATGGAGCAGCCCCTGTTCTTCAGGATTCAGGCCCGATTCTGCCCTGCGCCGGCCGCCTCCGCAAGCACACGCGCCAAGCACCGGACGAGATCCCGCCGGCGCCCCGCGCGCGGGCGGTTCAACCCGCCAGCAACTTGCCGTAGGCCGGAAGGTCGACGTTGCCGCCGCTGATGATGACGCCGACGCGCGCGCCACGCACGGGCACCACGCCCTGCAGCACGGCCGCGGCCGCCAGGCAGCCGGTGGGCTCGACCACCATCTTCATGCGTTCGGCGAAGAATTTCATGGTCGAGACCAGTTGATCATCCGTCACCGTGACGATGTCGCGCACGTGCTTCTGGATGAGCGGGAAAGTCAGGTGACCCAGATGGGTGGTGGCGGCGCCGTCGGCCAGCGTCTTGGGCGCCGGGATGCGGACGATCTCGCCCTTGCGCAGCGATTGCTGGCCGTCGTTGCCCGCTTCAGGTTCGACGCCGTAGACCAGGCAACGCGGGCTGAGCGCGAATGCCGACAGCGCCGAGCCCGACAACAGGCCGCCGCCGCCCAGGCATACGAACAGGTAATCCAGTTCGCCGACGTCCTCGAACAGTTCCTTGGCAGCGGTGCCCTGGCCCGCGATCACGTCTTCATGGTCGTACGGCGGAATCAGCGTGGCGCCGGTTTCGGCCTGCAGGCGGCGCGCGATCGCTTCACGGTCTTCGGTGTAGCGGTCGTAGGTGACGATCTGTCCGCCATAGCCTTCGGTGGCGGCGCGCTTGGCCGCTGGCGCGTCCAGCGGCATGATGATGGTGGCCTTGACGCCCTGCAGCCTGGCGGCCAGCGCGATCGCCTGCGCGTGGTTGCCGGACGAGAACGTGACCACGCCGGCGGCGCGCTGTTCCGGAGTCAGGCGGGCGATGGCGTTATAGCCGCCGCGGAACTTGAAAGCGCCCATGCGCTGGTAGTTTTCGCACTTGAAGAACAGCGAGGCGCCGGCGATGTCGTCGGCGGTGGTCGAAGTCAGCACCGGCGTGCGGTGCGCATGGCCGGCCAGGCGCTCGCTGGCGCGCGCGACATCGTCGAATGAGGGCAGTTCGGGCAGCATGGAAGCAGTCCTTGGATCGCGGAGATAGTCGGAAACGAAACCCCCGGATCATAAACCCGCCGGCGCCGCCGCCCCATGATGCCCGAGCGTTTTACTTGCCGAACAGCTCGCCGCTGCCGCTGGCCGCGCCTGCCGGCGGCGTCAGGCCCAGGTGGCGCCAGGTGGTCAGGGTAGCGGTGCGGCCGCGCGGCGTGCGCTGCAGATAGCCGTGCTGGATCAGGTAGGGCTCGATCACGTCCTCGATGGTGTCGCGTTCTTCGCCGATGGCGGCGGCCAGGCTGTCGACGCCGACGGGGCCGCCGTCGAACTTGTGGATGATGGCTTCGAGCAGCTTGCGGTCCATCAGGTCCAGGCCCTGCGGATCGACTTCGAGCATGGCCAGCGCGCGGCCGGCGACATCGGCATCAATGGTGCCGCCAGCCTTGACCTCGGCGTAGTCGCGCACGCGCCGCAGCAGGCGGTTGGCGATACGCGGCGTGCCGCGGGCGCGGCGCGCCACCTCGGCGGCGCCGTCCGGCGTGATGCCGGCGTTGAGCAGGCCGGCGCTGCGCGTGACGATGCGGCCGAGATCGTCGGCGTTGTAGAACTCCAGCCGCGAGACGATGCCGAAGCGGTCGCGCAACGGGTTGGTCAGCATACCGGCTCGGGTAGTGGCGCCGACCAGCGTGAACGGCTGCAGGTCGAGCTTGACGCTGCGCGCGGCCGGGCCCTCGCCGATCAGGATATCGATCTGGAAGTCCTCCAGCGCCGGATAGAGGATTTCCTCGACCACCGGCGACAGGCGGTGGATTTCGTCGATGAACAGGACGTCGTTCTTTTCCAGGTTGGTCAGCAGCGCGGCCAGATCGCCCGGGCGTTCCAGCACGGGGCCGGAGGTCTGGCGCAACTGCACGCCCATTTCATGCGCGATGATGTGGGCCAGCGTGGTCTTGCCCAGGCCCGGCGGGCCGAACAGCAGCACGTGGTCGAGCGCCTCGCCCCGCTTGCGGGCGGCGGCGATGAAGATCTCGAGCTGTTCGCGCGCGCGCTGCTGGCCGACGTACTCTTGCAGCGCCTTGGGGCGCAGGGCGCGTTCGATCGATTCCTCGTTGGGCGACGCCGGTTGGGGCGCGACGATGCGAGGGGCGTCGGGGCGGGAAGAGAGCGAATCGGACTGGATGGCCATGGTGCGGGAACGACGGGATACTGGGCGGGATGCTGCATCGTACCGTAACCACCCGGCGCCGGGCCGGAAGGAGGAACAAAACTCCCGCGCGCCGGATCAGGCTCCCTCGGCGAGCGGCAGCTTGACCCGCACGCACAATCCGCCCGACGCCGCCTGCAGCAGTTCCAGCGAACCGCCGTGGGCGCGGGCGATGGCTTCGGCCAGCGCCAGCCCCAGGCCGACGCTGCCGGTGCGGGTGCGGGCGTCATCCAGGCGGCTGAAGGGCCGCAGCGCCTCCAGGCGGCGTTCCGGCACGATGCCGGGGCCGTGGTCGGCTACGTCCAGCACCGCGTAGCGGCCGTCGCGCCGCAGGCTCACCTCGACGGGAGGCGCGCCATGGTTCAAGGCATTGCCAATCAGGTTGTCCAGCAGGCGGCCGAGCGCGACCGCGTCGCCCTGCACCACCAGCGCCTCATCGCCATCGGAGGTCTTGAGATGGATGTCCGTGCCGGCGCCGCTCCAGGCGTTGACGCGCTCGGTCAGCCAGTCGGGCAGCATCATCGACGCATAGCGATACGCCGCCGGGTCCGTGCCACGCACAAAACCGATGAACTGGTCGACCATGTGCTGCATATCCTGCAGGTCGGTGCGCAGGCCGTCCTTCAGTGCCGAATCGTCGGCCAGTTCGATGCGCAGCCACATGCGCGACAGCGGCCCCTTCAGGTCGTGCGGCAGGCCGGACAGCAGCGTACGCCTGACCGAGTCGGATTCGGCCAGGGCGTCCAGCATGGCGTTGAAACGCTCGCCCAGCACGCGGGTTTCATGCGGACCGGAAGGCTCGACCCGCTGCGGCTGGCCGGCAGCCAGACGGTCAGCCGCATCGGCCAGGCGGGTGATGGGCCGGGTGATGTGCCACGAGAATCCCACCGCCAGCAATAACAACAGGCCCAGGCCGCCGAGCCAGGCGGCGATGAGCGGCGTGGCCACCGGCGGATCGAGGCGGTCCAGCGGGATAACCAGCCATTCGCGCAGGCGTGGCGCGTCCTCGCTGGCCGGGTTGGGAGCCAGCGAAATGAAGATCTCGGGCGTGGGGCCGTGCGACAGCGCCACCCGCGTGCCATCGTTCAGGCGTTCGTTGAGCTGCTGCACCAGACCGCGAAGGTCGCGGCGGATGTCATCGGGTTCGGGCTTGTAGCGGCGCACGCGCTCTTCGTGCTCGCGCTGGCGTTCGTGTTCGGCCTGGGCCTGGTCGATCTCGCGCTCGCCGCCACGCATCTCGGGCGGCAAGGGCGGCCCCTGGATCTGCGCGGTCGGCGGCGGCGGGGGCGGGGGCGGCGGCGGATGCTGCATTTTGCGCGGTGGCGGACGGCGCCCATTGAAGCGCTGCAGCTTGGCTTCGGCCGGCAGGACCCGCGACCACAGGCGCCATTGGTTCTGCGAGGCGGCGCGCACGAAATCGGCGCGTTCCTCGGCCGGCACCTGCGACACGGCGGCGCGCAGGGTGCGGATGGTGGTGGTGATGTAGCCGATGGCCACGTCTTCCATGAACTTGTGGCGGAAGTACGAGACCGTCACCAGAGTCGCCGCCTGAGTCAGCAGCACCGACCCGAGAATCAGCAGGATCAGCCGCGCGCGCAGCGAGCGCGGCACCAGGGAACTGGCGGAGAAGCGCATCAGGGCGAGAACCGGTAGCCGATGCCCCAGACGGTCTGGATCCAGCGGGGTTGCTTGGGATCGTCCTCGATGACGCGGCGCAGGCGCAGGATGGCGATGTCGATGGCGCGGTCGTTGCGTTCGCCGGCGTCGTCGTCGCGCGCCAGCGCCAGCAGGCGTTCGCGCGACAGCGGCTTGCCGGCATTGCGCACCAGCGCCTCGAGCAGGTTGATTTCGCCGCCGGTGAGCTTGACCACCGTGCCGTCGCGCGAGAGCTGGCGGGTGGACGGATCGAACAGGAACGGGCCGAAGGCGACCGGCGCGTCCTTGGTCAGCGCCGAGGGACCGCGCTTGCGCCGCAGCACGGCTTCGATGCGGGCCAGCAATTCGCGCGGGTCGAAGGGCTTGCCGACGTAGTCGTCGGCGCCGGCCTCCAGGCCGATGATGCGATCCACGGCCTCGTCGCGAGCGGTCAGCAGGATCACGGGGATGTCTTCGCCCTGCTCGCGCAGGCGGCGACAGGCGTCGGCGCCGTCGCCCCCCGGCAGCATGCGGTCCAGCACCAGCAGGTCGGGGGCATAGCGGGTGATGCGCGATGGCAGGTCGCTGGCGTCGGGCGCCAGCAGCGTGTCGTAGCCATGGCGGTTCAGATAGTCGGCCAGCAATTGCCGCAGGGCCGGGTCGTCATCGACGACCAGCAGCTTGGTGTGGGGATTGTCCATGGATGCCATAGTGGAGCCGTCCGTCGTCTGCGGCAAGAGCCGGGAAATCATCTGAAATATACCTGTTGCACGATGTTTGGCGCCGATGCCGGCCCATTGGCGCCGACATGGCACCGCGACCGGACTGGCCCTAAAATAGCGCCGATTGCCCGCGCATACGTTGGTCCGGTTTACTAAAAATCGTTTACAGCGGCGGCAACGTCCCCTTTCTACACTGTCGGTTATGGTCGCCCCTGCACATTGGCGCGGACGGTTGTTGCTGCACACGGCATTGGCGGCTGGCCTGGCCAGCCCATTGATGCCGGCGTTCGGCGGCACGTCGGCCGTCTACTCATCCGCCGCGCCGGTTCCGGCCTACGTGGCGCGCGGCATCGCCGTGCTGTCGCCGGTGCAACCGGTGCCGGTGCGGCCGGCTCCCTCGATAGCATCGCGGGCGGTGCCGCTGGACCCGGCCCCCTGCGAGATGCACACGAGCGAACCGGCCATGGACACCAGCGTGGCGGGTAGCGATGCCGAAGTGATACCGGGGACAGGGTCGACCCTGTCCGGAGACGCCGATGCCGACGCCGGCCCGCTGGGCTGCGATACCCCAGGGATCGCGGCAGCCCCGGCAGAGACGCCCGACTACGCATCGTTCGACCTCGAAAGCGGGGACATACCCCGGGCGCCGGTGGTCATCATCTCCGGCGTATCGCGGCCCAGCCGTCCCTGGTTCGCCTCGGTCAGCGGCCAGGATGGCCTGCGCTACGGCGGCGACCGCAGTTGGACCTATCGCAGCACCAGCGGGCCGTCGTTCGCGGTGGGCAATATCAATGCCAGCGCCCCCGCCTGGGGCAGCAGCGCGCCGGTTGGCGGGCTGCAGATCTCCAACCTGCAGGGCAGCACGGCGCCGCTGGCTGAAGGTGCGTTCGGCTATTCATCGTCGCTCGGACGGCTTAATCGCATGGACCCGGCCGCCACCTCGGGCGCGGTCGACTACGGCGCATCGGTCGGCAACGGCACGGTGCGCTACGGACTGACGCCGGTGCTGACGCTGGAGGGCCAGATGCAGAGCGCGCCATCGCTGACCACCCGCGGCATGGGCACCACCTACTCCGCCGGCGACTATGGCACCTTCCAGGCCGGCGCCACCCAGAGTTCGTTCGACGCCACCAGCGCCTGGCGCTATCGCTTCGGCTACAGCGTCGACGTGGCCGACACGGTCAACCTGGGCTACACCAACGAACAGATCGGCGCGGGTTTCGGCGACCTGTCCACCTACACGGGCGGCGTGACCAGCGCGCCGCAAACCCGCAACACTGTGTCTGCCGGTGTGCCCATCACCGGCTGGGGCACCTTGAGCGGCACGTATTCGGGGCTGCACGAAGGCTCGGCGCTGGCCGAGAGGCGCTTCGGCCTGAGCCACAGCATGTTCGTGGCGCCGCGGGTCAGGCTGGCGGTGGGGGCCGATCGCGACATCATTTCGGGCAATTACGAGTGGCGCGCCAACCTCAGCATGCCGGTGGACACGTTCATGCGCGGTACCTGGCTGAGCTGGTGAACCGGCAGGATCGTGGACGGAATTGGCCACCCGCGCCCGAGCCGCCGGATTTGCGGCTTAAAATCCCCGCCATGATGCTCACGGCCTATCCCCATGTCTGACGCGCGCGCCCTAGGTGTCCTGCAGCGCGTTTTCGGTTACGAATCCTTCCGCGGCGACCAGCAAGCCATCGTCCAGCAAGTCATCGACGGCGGCGACGCGCTGGTCCTGATGCCCACCGGCGGCGGCAAGTCGCTCTGCTACCAGATCCCGTCCCTGGTGCGCGAAGGCACCGGCATCGTCGTCTCGCCCCTGATCGCGCTGATGCAGGACCAGGTCGACGCGCTGACCGAACTGGGCGTGCGCGCCGCGTTCCTCAATTCGACGCAGGAATGGCGCGTGGCCCGCGACGTCGAGCAGGCTTTCCTGGCCGGCGAGCTGGACCTGCTGTACGTGGCGCCCGAACGCCTGCTGACCGACCGCTGCCTGCAACTGCTGGAACGCGGCAACATCGCCCTGTTCGCCATCGACGAGGCCCACTGCGTTTCGCAATGGGGCCATGACTTCCGTCCGGAATACCTGGGCCTGTCGATGCTGCACGAGCGCTGGCCGGACGTGCCGCGCATCGCGCTCACCGCCACCGCCACCGCCGAGACCCGCGCCGAAATCGCCCAGCGCCTGTCGCTGACCGACGCGCACCACTTCGTCTCCAGTTTCGACCGCCCCAACATCCGCTACCGCATCGTCGAGAAGAACGAAGTGCGCAAGCAGTTGCTGGACATGATCCGCACCGAACACGAGGGCGAGTCCGGCGTGGTCTACGCGCTGTCGCGGGCGCGGGTCGAGGAAACCGCCGAATTCCTCTGCAACCAGGGCATCGACGCCATGCCCTACCACGCCGGGCTCAGCCCCCAGGTGCGCGCCGCCAACCAGGCGCGCTTCCTGCGCGAGGACGGCGTGGTCATGGTCGCCACCATCGCCTTCGGCATGGGCATCGACAAGCCCGACGTGCGCTTCGTGGCGCACATCGACCTGCCCAAGTCGGTCGAGGGCTACTACCAGGAAACCGGCCGCGCCGGCCGCGACGGCCTGCCCGCCACCGCCTGGCTCGCCTACGGCCTGCAAGACGTGGTGCAACAGCGCCGCATGATCGACGAATCCCCCGGCGACGACGCCTACCGCCGCCGCCTCGGCCAGCAGCTGGACGCGATGCTGGGCCTGTGCGAAACCGTGGAATGCCGCCGCGTGCGCCTGCTGGCCTACTTCGGCCAGCAGATCACCGCCTGCGGCAATTGCGACGTCTGCCTCGATCCCCCCCAGGCCTGGGACGGCACCGTGGCAGCGCAGAAGGTGCTGTCAGCCGTGTACCGGCTATGGAAGGAACGCGGCCAGCGCTATGGCGCCGGCCACATCATCGACATCCTGCGCGGCAAGGTCACCGACCGCACCAAGCAGCATGGCCACGAAACGCTCAGCGTGTTCGGCGTGGGCGAAGACCTCAGCGATACCGCCTGGCGCGGCGTGCTGCGCCAGTTGCTGGCGCAGGGCCTGCTGACCGTCGACAACGAAGGCTACGGCACCCTGGCCCTGACCGAAGGCAGCCGCGCGGTGCTCAAGGGCGAGCGCCAACTGATGCTGCGGCGCGAATCCGAAAAGAAGGCCCGCTCCGGCAAGAGCGGCGGCAGCCGCGCCAAGGCCGCGGCGATCGACCTGCCCGCCGAACTGCAGCCGGTGTTCGAGGCGCTGCGCGCCTGGCGCGGCGAAGTGGCCAAGAGCCACGGCGTGCCGGCCTACGTCATCTTCCACGATGCCACGCTGCGCGAGATCGCGCTGGCCCAGCCCGACTCGATGGACGCGCTCAGCCACATCAGCGGCGTGGGCGCGCGCAAGCTGGAAGCCTACGGCGAGGAAATCCTGCAGCGGGTGGCGCGGCCGGTGCTGTAGCAGCCGGTTCGATGGCGGCCGTCCGCGTGGCGGCCCATGCGGCGGGCGCCTCGAAGGCGCCCGCGTTGCCGTCAGGGCGACGGCGGCGGCAGCAGCGGCACGGGCGCGCGTTCCTTGCCGAACACCGAGCGGTAGGCCAGGATGTTGAACACCAGCACCACGGGAATCCCCACTACGGCGCCGGCCATCACCAACCGCATCGAGCCGAGCGCGCCAGCGCCGTCCCACAGCGTCATGTCGTCCAGGATCAGGTAGGGGAACAGGCTGTACGCCAGGCCGCTCAGCATCAGCAGGAACAGCGCCACGCACAGCACGAACGGCAGCCAGCGGAAATGGTCGGCGCGGCCCGGCAGGCGCGCCAGCAGCATTTCGGCGGCGACGAAGCCGGCCAGCATCAGCCCCCAGACCGTGGCCGCCAGGCTGAGGTGGGCGATGTTGCTCCATTTGTAGAAGATGCCGGCGTTGGCCAGGCCCAGCGTGACGGCGATGGCGACCATGCCGACCGCGGTCCAGCGGATCGCGTGGCGCGCCCAGTTGGCGGCGCGGCGCTGCAGGTCGCCGTCGACCCGCATCACCAGCCAGGACGCGCCCAGCAGCACATAGGCGGCCACCGCGCACAGGCCGACGAACAGCGCGAACCAGCCGTAGCCCGCGTCCGACTGGTAGCCGGTGGCGATGCGCCCGAGCAACATGCCCTGGCCAAAGGCGGTCATCAGCGAGCCGGCCCAGAAGGCGAGGATCCAGCGCGGCTTGGATTCGGTGCGGGCGCGGATGCGGAACTCGAACGCCACGCTGCGCAGCACCACCCCCAGCACCATGAAAGTGAGCGGCCCGTACAGCTTGCCCAGCACCGCGCCCCAGGCGAACGGGAAGGCCGCGGCGAACAGGCCCATGCCCAGCAACAGCCAGAACTCGTTGGCGTCGCGCCAGGGACTCAGCAGACTCATCATGCGGCCCCGTTCCTGCTCGGGCGCCAGTTGCAACAGAATCCCAACGCCCAGGTCGAAGCCGTCCAGCACCACGCCCGCGGCAATGACGATGAACAGCAGGCCCATGAACGCCAGCGGCATCCAGAAAGAAGGATCGTCGGGGCTCAAGCCCTGCGACGCCGCGAGCATGGCGATCATGGCGTGCCTCCGCCCAGTTTGCGCACCGGCACCACGCCGTAGCGGGCCGCGTGGAACAGCATGCCGGCGAAGGCCGCCAGCAGCAATGCGTACAACAGGCCATAGCCCGCCAGGCCATAAAGCACGGTGCTGGAGGACATGCTGCCCAGCACTTCGGATTGCGTGACCGTGCCATTGACGACGAAGGGTTGCAGGCCGATCACGGAAACCCACCAGCCGGCCACCGCTGCGAAGCCGCCCGAGAACATCATGCCGCACAACACGCGCTGCCACCATGGCGGCAGCACCGCGACATCCATGCCCCGGCGCCAGGTCCACAGAAAGGTAACCCAGGAAACGGCCAGCATCAGCAGGCCCAGCCCCGCGGCGACCCGCAGCGACCAGAACGTCAGCGCCACCGGCGGCAGCATGCCGGAATACTTGTCCAGCCCCTGGTAGGAGCCGTCTTCATTGCGGTGCAGCCACATACCGCCGGCGTTGCGCAGGGTCCAGTCAGCCACGTTGGTGTGGGCGCGGGCGTCGGGCCAGCCGAACAGCACCAGGCGCGGCTCGCTGCCGCTTTCCCAGTAGCCGGCGGCGGCCGCCGCCTTGGCGGGCTGGTATTTGGCCATGGTCTGGCCGGCGCCGACGGCCACCGGCAATTGCAGCACGGCGGCCAGCACGGCGATGACCAGCCCGGTCTTGAAGGTGGCACGCTCGCCATCGCCGAGCGGACGGCGCAGGGATTGCAGCGCGGTCACGCCCATCATCAGGAAGGCGGCGGCCAGGGCCGCGCCCACCACCACCACCGCCAGGCGCCAACCAACGGAGGGATTGAACACCACCGCCGCCCAGTCGTAGACCTGATAGCGGCCATCGACCAGCACCGCGCCATCCGGCGTCTGCATCCACGATTGCAGCGCCAGCACCCAGAACAGCGCCACCAACTGGCCGAGTGCCACCATCAGTACCGCCAGGGTATGGATGCCATCGGACACCCGGCGCTGGCCGAACAGCATGACGCCCAGGAAGCAGGATTTGAGGATGAAGACCGACAGGATGCCGTAGCCCAGCAGCGGGCCGGCGACGTTGCCGATCTTGTCCATCAGCCCGGACCACAGGCTGCCCAGTTGGATCAGCACCGGCACAGACGCCGCCAGCGTGAGCACGAACGACAGGGCGAAGATGCGGACCCAGAAGCGGTAGGCGGCGGTCCAGCCGCCCCGCCCCGAAACGCGGGCGCGGACCTTGAAGAACAGCAGAACCCACGCCAGCGCCAGGGCCACGGCCAGGAACAGCGCCAGGAAGCTCAGGCTGGCCACGAATTGCGCGCGGGCCAGGAAAAGGGTGGAGATATCCATGATGGCCCGTAGTGTAGAGCCAGTTACACGACAATGGGGCCAGTTTGAAACCGCCTGCAGCCGGCCAAAAAAGGCTTCTCCCGGGAACGTGGCAAAATTGACGCTTTGTCGCTGCTTTTTCCTATTCTTTCAAGAATGACCTCCGCCACGACGCCGACCCCCGCCGCATCCAATTTCCTGCTCAACATCGTCGAAGACGACCTGCAAGCCAACCGCTTCCAGGGCAAGCGTTGGGCGGGCAAGCCCGGGCCGGCCGCCGTGCAGCAGCAGGGCGAGCCCGATCCGGCGAAGATCCGCACCCGTTTCCCTCCGGAGCCCAATGGCTACCTGCACATCGGCCACGCCAAGAGCATCTGCGTGAACTTCGGGCTGGCCCGCGACTTCGGCGGCGTCTGCCACCTGCGCTTCGACGACACCAACCCCGAGAAGGAAGACCAGGAATACGTCGACGCCATCATCGAGGCGGTGCACTGGCTGGGCTTCGACTGGAAGGCCGACGGCCGTGACAACCTGTACTTCGCCAGCGACTACTTCGGATATATGTACGAGTTCGCCGAGGCGCTGGTCGAGGCCGGCCACGCCTACGTCGACGAACAGAGCCCCGACGAGATCCGCGCCAACCGCGGCACCCTGACCGAACCCGGCACCGATTCGCCCTGGCGCAACCGCCCGGCCGCCGAGTCGATCGCGCTGCTGCGCGAGATGCGCGACGGCAAGCATCCGGACGGCAGCCTGGTGCTGCGCGCCAAGATCAACATGGCGTCGCCCAACATCAACCTGCGCGACCCGGTCATGTACCGCGTGCGCCACGCCACCCATCACCGCACCGGCAACCAGTGGTGCATCTACCCGATGTACAGTTGGGCGCATCCGGTGGAAGACGCGCTGGAGGGCATCACCCACAGCGTCTGCACGCTGGAGTTCGAAGACCAGCGCCCGTTCTACGACTGGATCCTGGCGCGCCTGGCCGAACTGGGCAAGCTGGCCCGGCCGTTGCCGCGCCAGTACGAGTTCGCCCGCCTCAACCTGAGCTACGTCGTCACCAGCAAGCGCAAACTGCTGCAACTGGTGCGTGAAGGCCATGTGGACGGCTGGGACGATCCGCGCATGCCGACCATCTTCGGCCTGCGCCGCCGCGGCTACACCCCGGCCTCGATCCGCCTGTTCTGCGACCGCACGGCGGTGTCGAAGTCGGATTCGCGCATCGACTACAGCCTGCTGGAGCAGGCCGTGCGCGACGACCTGGATCCGATCGCGCCGCGTTCGGTGGCGGTGCTGGACCCGCTCAAGCTGGTCATCACCAACTATCCGGAAGGCCAGGCCGAGCCATGCACCGCGCCACGCAATCCGCACGATCCGGACGCCGGCGTGCGCGAATTCCCGCTGTCGCGCGAACTCTGGATCGAGCGCGATGACTTCCGCGAGGAAGCGCCGAAGAAATACTTCCGCCTGTTCCCGGGCAACACGGTGCGCCTGAAGTACGGCTACGTGGTGCGCTGCACCGGTTTCACCAAGAACGAGGCGGGCGAGGTGATCGAGGTGCAGGCCGAGTATCTGCCGGACACCAAGAGCGGCACGCCGGGCGCGGACAGCGTCAAGGTCAAGGGCAACATCACCTGGGTCAGCGCCGCCCACGCGGTGCCGGCGCAGATCCACCTATACGACCGCCTGTTCGCCGACCCGCGTCCGGATGGCGGCGACAAGGACTTCCTGGCCTGCCTGAACCCGAATTCCAAGCAGACGGTCACGGCCTGGCTGGAGCCGGGCACGGTCGCCACACCGGGCGCGACCTGGCAGTTCGAGCGGCTGGGCTATTTCACGGCCGATCTGAAGGACTCGACGGTGGAAAAACCGGTGCTGAACCGCGTAGTGACGTTGCGGGATTCCTGGGCACAGGGCTGATCCGCCGCGCGGCCGGTTTCCCGGAGCCGGCCGCGCCGCTATCCACCGCACAGCCGGGGGTTTCCCCCCCAGGCAAAGCGATTGCACGGGCCCGGGGCGGGTTATCATGCCCGACATTCCGCAGCCGGTTGCGCGCGCCCCTTCCCGGCGCCCCGAACCGCCAGCCCCACTCAAGATGAACACTGAATCCCTAGCCCTGGACTTCAAGAGCGCCACCCTGTATGCCATCCGGGTGGTCCTGCATAGCGCCGACCCCGAGCGCCTGGACGCCGCGCTGGCCAAGCGCATGGCCGATGCCGGCAGTTTCTTCGAGAACGAACCCGTGGTCGTCGATGCCAGTCGCGTCGAAGAGGCCATTGACTGGGACGCGCTGGTCGCCGCCCTGCGCGCGCACAACCTGCCCCCCATCGGCGTGGTGGCCGAGGGCGCCAACCTGGCCGCCGCCCGCGCCGCCGGCCTGACGCCGGTCGAACTGTCCACCCCCTCGGCCCGGCCGGCACAGGTGATCGACACCGCGCCCCCCAACGACGTCGCCACGCCGGTGCCGTCGGTGCCGGCGGCCGCGGTCGAGATCGCGCCCGCCACCGCCGCCGGCGATGCCACCGAAAGGGCGGCCGACAAGGCTTCCGGCAAGGCCACGGACCAGGCCGGGGAGCCGCCCGCCCCGGCCGCCGATCCGCTGCCCGAGCGCGCCGCCGCGAGCACCACGTCGGCGGCCAGCCCGACGCCGGGCGCGCCCCAATCATCGTCGGCCCTGGTCATTACCCGGCCGCTGCGCTCGGGCCAACGGGTCTATGCGCGCCATACCGACCTGGTCGTGATTGGCATGGTGAGCCAGGGGGCCGAAGTCATCGCCGACGGCAACGTGCACGTCTACGGCCCGTTGCGCGGCAAGGCCATGGCCGGCGCGCGCGGCGACACCTCGGCACGCATCTTCACCACGCACCTGGATGCCGAGCTGCTGGCCGTGGCCGGCGTGTACCGCGTGGTGGAAGACAAGCTCGACCGCTCGCTGCACAACCAGCCCGCGCTGGTGCGCCTGGACGGCGACACCCTGCGCATCGAGGCGCTGAAAGCCTGACATGGCGCGCTCGCGCTCCGGCCCTTGCGGCGGTCCGCTGCCGCACGCCGACGATCGAGGGCCGCGCCGCCGATGCAAGCCGCGGTTGCATCAACGCAATCCGCGCGCATTCAACACATTCTGTAAGAAGCCTTACACAGGCTTTTTGCTTTACGATAACGCGATTTATTCGAACATAAGGGTTTGATCGTCATGACACGCATTGTTGTGGTGACTTCCGGCAAAGGCGGCGTGGGCAAGACCACGACGAGCGCCAGTTTTTCCGCGGGCCTCGCGATGCGGGGCCACAAGACCGCTGTCATCGACTTCGATGTCGGCCTGCGCAACCTCGATCTCATCATGGGCTGCGAGCGCCGCGTGGTGTACGACTTCGTCAACGTGATCCAGGGCGAGGCGACGCTCAACCAGGCGCTGATCAAGGACAAGCAGCTCGAGAACCTGTTCATCCTGCCGGCCTCGCAGACGCGCGACAAGGACGCGCTGACGCAGGAAGGCGTGGAAAAGGTCATCAACGACCTGAAGGAAATGGGCTTCGACTACATCGTCTGCGACTCGCCCGCCGGCATCGAGACGGGCGCGCTGATGGCGGCCTATTTCGCCGACGACGCCCTGGTCGTGACCAACCCCGAAGTCTCGTCGGTGCGCGATTCGGACCGCATCCTGGGCATCCTGGCGGCCAAGTCCAAGCGCGCCGTCGAGGGCGGCGAGCCGGTCAAGGAATACCTGCTGCTGACGCGCTACAACCCCAAGCGCGTGGTCGACGGCGAGATGCTGTCGCTGGGCGACATCGAGGACATCCTGCGCATCAAGCTGATCGGCGTAATTCCCGAATCCGAAGCCGTGCTGCAGGCCTCCAACCAGGGCCTGCCCGCCATCCACCTGAAAGATACCGACGTCTCCGAGGCCTACAAGGACGTCGTGGCCCGCTACCTGGGCGAAGACAAGGCCCTGCGCTTTACCGATTACGAAAAGCCGGGTTTCCTGAAGCGCCTGTTCGGAGGCAAGTAAGCAATGTCCTTCCTGTCGTTTCTGCTTGGTCAAAAGAAAACCTCCGCGTCCGTCGCCAAGGAACGGTTGCAGATCATCCTGGCCCATGAACGGGGCCGCGGCGACTCGCCCGATTACCTGCCGCAGTTGCAGCAGGAACTGATCGCGGTGATCTCGAAGTACGTCAAGATCAACCCCGAGGACATCAAGGTGCACCTGGAACGCCAGGACACCCTCGAAGTCCTGGAAGTGAAGATCGAGATGCCGCAAAGCGAATCCTGATGCGTTTTCCGCGCGCCGCCTGCCGGCGCCGGATCCGCACGCGATGCACGCAAAAGAAAACGCCCGGCCATGCCGGGCGTTCCTGCATTTGGGCGCGGCAGGCCAGCCTGCGCTGGCATACCGGGTGGTTCTGGGCTTAGTGCTTACCCACCTGATCGCCGATGACGCCGCCGATGGCCGCGCCCCCCACCGTGCCGAGGATGCCGCCGTTGGTGATGACGGCACCCGCCACGCCACCGAGCGCCGCACCGCCCACCGTGCTTTTCTGGCGATGGCTCATGCTGTCCCAGGACGAACAGCCCGCCATCGCGGCGGCCATGGCGACAGCGACACAGATTTTGGAAAGAGATGCGATTTTCATGAGGAGGCTCCTATTCTTGTCCCGGGGCCGCACCGATATCCTGACGCGAGCGCGCACAATGCCCCTTATGGGTTCAGAGTCTTCAGAATCGCAAAATATCCGCGCCAGCGCTGTTAGGTTTGCCCAGGAATTGTGTCAAACGGCGAGGGAATCATTGCACCTCCCGGGGACAGTGTTGCAGGAACCGCCCACTATTTGACCAGACGTAACACGTCGCGAAAGCGCGCGTGCTCGCAGGTTTCCATCCACTCGAAAATCGCCATTTCCGTGGTGACGATCTCGGCGCCATGGGCGCGCGCGCGGCGCAGCGCGGCATGATGGTCGGCCGGCTTGCGCGAGCCGGCCGCATCGGCCACCAGCACCGCGTTGAAGCCCAGTCCGGTCAAGCCAATGACGGTCTGCAGCACGCAGATGTGGGCTTCGCAGCCAGTCACCAGCACCGTCTTGCGCGCCGCCGGCAGCCACGCATCGAAGCCGCGTTCGCGCGCGGCCGAGAAATGCATTTTCTGGAAAGTGGATTGCACCAGTTCGGCGAGCGGCGCCACCGTGACGCCCAGCATCTTGCTGTGATGCTCGGTGGCGACCACGGGAACATCCAGCAGCCGCGCGGCCCGCGCCAGCTTGGCATTGGCCGCCACCACCGCGTCGCCGTCGTGGATCGCGGGCATCAGGCGGCCCTGCATGTCGACGATGAGCAGGGTGGAATCGGAGGCTTGCAGCAGCATGGGGAGACTCCCGGAATCTTGGGAACGGTTTGAAAAATCCCGGCGCGCAATGGCCGGGATTTTCGAACCGCCTGACAGGCCGGCTTACTTCAGTGCCTTGTAGCGCAGGCGCTTGGGCTTGGCGCCCTCTTCGCCCAGGCGGCGCTTCTTGTCGGCCTCGTACTCCTGGTAGTTGCCGTCGAAGAACACCACTTGCGAATCGCCTTCGAAGGCCAGGATGTGCGTGGCGATACGGTCCAGGAACCAGCGGTCGTGGCTGATGACCATGACGCTGCCTGGGAACTCCAGCAGCGCGTCTTCCAGCGCGCGCAGCGTTTCGACGTCGAGGTCGTTGGACGGTTCGTCCAGCAGCAGCACGTTGCCGCCGGCGATCAGCGTCTTGGCCATGTGCAGGCGGCCGCGTTCACCGCCCGACAACTGGCCGACCACCTTGTTCTGGTCGCCGCCCTTGAAGTTGAAGCGGCCCAGGTAGGCGCGCGAGGACATCTCGAACTTGCCCACGGTGAGCAGGTCGGCGCCGTCGGCGACCGCGTCGAACACGGTTTTCTTGTCTTCGAGCGCGTCGCGCGACTGGTCGACGTAGGCCAGCTTGACGGTCTGGCCGATCTTCACTTCGCCCGAATCCGGTTGCTCGCGGCCCGCGATCATGCGGAACAGCGTCGATTTACCGGCGCCGTTGGCGCCGATGATGCCGACGATGGCGCCGGCCGGGATCTTGAAGCTGAGGTTGTCGATCAGCAGGCGGTCGCCGTAGGCCTTGCTGACGTTGTTGAACTCGATGACCTCGTTGCCCAGGCGCTCGCCCACCGGAATGAAGATTTCCTGGGTCTCGTTGCGCTTCTGGTACTCGTAGGACGACAGTTCCTCGAAGCGCGCCAGGCGCGCCTTGGCCTTGGCCTGGCGGCCCTTCGGATTCTGGCGCACCCACTCCAGTTCTTTCTTGATGGTCTTCTGGCGGGCCGATTCGGAAGCCTCTTCCTGCTTGAGGCGGTCTTCCTTCTGCTCCAGCCACGAGCTGTAGTTGCCCTTCCAGGGGATACCGTAGCCGCGATCCAGTTCGAGGATCCATTCGGCCGCGTTGTCCAGGAAGTAGCGATCGTGGGTCACGCCCACGACGGTGCCCGGGAACTTGTGCAGGAACTGTTCCAGCCACTCGACGCTTTCGGCATCCAGGTGGTTGGTGGGTTCGTCCAGCAGCAGCATGTCGGGCTTGGACAGCAGCAGGCGGCACAGCGCCACGCGGCGCTTTTCACCGCCGGACAGGTTGCCGACGATGGCATCCCAGGGCGGCAGGCGCAGCGCGTCGGCGGCGATTTCCATCTGGTGTTCGATGTCGTCGGCGCCGCTGGAGGCGGCGGCCGCGATGATGGCTTCCAGCTCGGCCTGCTCGGCGGCCAGCGCGTCGAAGTCGGCATCCGGCTCGGCGTAGGCCGCGTAGACCTCGTCCAGGCGCTTCTTGGCGGTGACCACCGCGCCCAGGCCTTCCTCAACCGCCTGGCGCACCGTGTGCTCGGGGTTGAGCTGCGGCTCCTGCGGCAGGTAGCCGATGTTCAGGCCCGGCATGGGGATGGCTTCGCCCTCGATTTCGCGATCCACGCCCGCCATGATCTTCAGCAGCGTCGACTTGCCCGAGCCGTTCAGGCCCAGCACGCCGATCTTGGCGCCAGGAAAAAACGAAAGCGAGATGTCACGCAGGATCTGCCGCTTGGGCGGCACGATCTTGCCGACGCGGTTCATGGTGTAGACGTATTGGGCCATGGGCTCGTATAGGGTAAGAAAGCTGATGAATCGCTGATTGTAGGCCGGAACCCGGACAGGCGTGCGACACGCGGCCGTCCTATGACACGGCCCGCGCCCGCCGCCAGCCGGCGAACGGCGCCCGCATCTGCGCCAGCATCACGCCGGCCAGGGCCATCGCGCCGCCGACAATGTGAAAGAGATGCGGTTTCTCGTCCAGGAACAGCGCCGCGATCGCCACCGTGGCCACCGGCATCAGGTTCAGGAACACGCTGGCGCGGGCCGGCCCCAGGTGGCGCACGCCCTGCATCCACAGGAACGGCGCGAACAGCGACGGAAACAGGCCCGCATACAGCACCAGCGGCAGGTTGTCGGCATTGAGCGGCGAGGCCGGCGCCATCAGAAAGGCGGGCAACTGGAACAGCACGCCGAACGCTACCTGCACGTACAACGACACCCACGGCCCGGCCGGCAGGCCCCAGCGCCGCAGCAGCACGCCGTATAGCGCGTAGGCCAAAGCCGCCACGCCCATCAGCACATCGCCATGGTTCGCGCCCACCGACAGCAGCCGCGCCGGATCGCCTTCGCCGATCAGCAGCGCCAGGCCCGCCAGCGACAGCAGGCCGCCCAGCAGCGCCATCAGGGAGGGACGCTCGCGCAGCGCCACGGCGCCGACCGCGATGGTCAGCAGCGGAATCATCGCGGTGATGATGCCCATGTTGGTGGCGGTGGTGCTGCCGGCCGCCACGTAGGCCAGGCCCTGGTACAGCGCCATGCCCAGCCCGCCCAGCACGGCGAACTTGGGCAGGTACGGCCACAGCGCGCGCCGCTGGCGCCAGGCGGCCGGCAGTGCGAACGGCGTCAACAGCAGCCCGGCCAGCGCCCAGCGGTAAAAGCCGATGGCGGCGGGCGCGATCACGCCGGCCGCCATCTTGGTGACGATCATGTTGACCGACCAGATCAGCGCCGCCAGCAGCGGGAACAGCAGATAGCGGGCGGGAGTGGGCGAAACATCGGCGCGCGTCATGGGGATACAGCCAAAAACAGGATAACGGCCGGCCAGTGTAGGACCTGTCTGACTCGCTGTATATAATGAAAAACCGACAATCCCCAGCGAACTTCGGACATGGACCTCGCCGCCTCCCCGCCCAACCTTGGCCCGGGCCGCCCCTATCCGCTGGCCTGCCGCATCCTGCACTTCCTGCCGCACTCGCGCATCCAGCGCCACAGCTCGCCCTGGGGCGAACTGAATTTCGCCCTGTCCGGCATCATGGAAATCGGCATCGAGGACAGCACCTACCTGTCGCCGCCCCACTACGCCATCTGGATACCGCCGCACGTCTCGCACTGCTGCCAGAACCAGGGGGAAGTGCACTACGCCTGCATCGACATCCCGGCCGCCGCCTGCGCCGCCCTGCCCGCCAGGCCCTGCACGCTGGAGATCAGTCCCGTCATGCGCGCCATTCTGGGCGACTTCGAACGGCGCGGCATCGCCTATCCAGATACGCCGGAAGACCGGCGCCTGGCGCAAGTGGTGATCGACCAGATCCGCATCGCGCCGGCCTACGCCAGCTACCTGCCGTCCGCCACCGAACCCGTTCTGGCTCCCATCCTCGCCGCCCTGCAGCGCCAGCCCGGCGACAAACGCGGCGCCGCCTATTGGGCCGCCACCGCCGGCATTACCGAACGCACCTTGCTGCGCCACTGCCAGCAACACCTGGGCATGTCGTTCAACGAATGGCGCCAGCGCCTGCGCGTGGTCAGCGCGCTGGCGCTGCTCGACGCCGGCCAGCCGGTGCAGGCCGTATCGCGCCAGCTCGGCTACAGCACGCCATCCGCCTTTATCGCCATGTTCCAGCGCCTGACCGGTCAGTCACCCGACAGCGCCCGCAAGCGCATACCGACGGCCGCCTGAAAGCCGCGTAATCCAAGCGCCCGATGCAAGCCGCGCGCGATCGCGAGACAATAGCGTCTGCATTTTTTTCGTAACGCCGTCCCCGCGGCATCATCGCGCCAGGAACCCTCATGTCCGCCTCCGCCACGCCCCCGCCTTCCCTGACCCACTTCAGCGCGACCGAACTGGACATGCTCGCCAAGACCGCCGACGCCCTCAGCGCCTACCTGGGCAAACCGGTCCTGGCCGAAGTCGTGCTGGGCGAAGAAGGCACCGAATGGGTCACCTATGGCGTGCCCATCGACGAAAACACCGAACCCGATGAAACGCAGACCCACGTCCAGCTCGGCGGCCCCGGCGCCCGCCTGCTCGGCAACCGCGGCGGCCTGCCCCAGACCGGCGACGACACCTACGACTGCCTCCACCTCTGGGCCATCCAGATCTCGCTGAACGAAGGCGAACGCTTCATCAAGCTCGACCACGACGGCGAAGAGTCCGCCTGGTCCGACAACCTGGAAGACGTCCTGCCCTTCGCCCTGACCGAGGAACCCCTGCCCGATCCGGATGAGGAAGACGAAGAAGACGACGACGAGGACGAAGACGACGGCCACGACCACGCTCACGACCACAACGACCCCGGCCACCGTCACTGAACCAGCAGGCAGGCGGCAAGACACAATAAGCCGCCGCCAACAAGCAAAAGGGCTTCCAGAAAGAAGCCCTTTGCCAAAATCACGCCCCCGCGACACCGCCCCGCCAAAAAACCGGCAAGCGGGCAAACCAGCACCGCCTCGACGCCCAACCACCCAGACGCTGCAACGGGCCGCCCGCGCGGCCCCGTTGCAGCAGCCCCGCAAGACCCCCTCCCCCACGACAGTGGCTGCAAAAACGCCAAGCACACCTGTCGCCCCAGCACCCGTCATGAGCCGCTGACGCAAGTCTGTCGCGGCGGTCGGCGGCGGGCGCGGGGCGTGTAGATGCGCCCGACGGAATCCGAAGGCAGCCGCCGCAGGCGGCAACGAGGATGAGGAAGGGGCAGTCCGGAGCGAACGATCCGGACCGCAATCGTAGCCCCGCGCCCGCCGCCGACCGCTGCGACAGACGCCTCAAGAACTCAACAAACTGCCCACACTGGAATCACCCCGCACTCCGCCCCTCCTCCACCGCATGGCAAGCCACCACCGCCACTCCCGCCATCCGAGCCACCGGCGCCTCCCCCCTGCACCGCTCATTCGCATGCGGACACCGAGGATGAAACGTGCACCCCGACGGCGGATTCAGCGGATTCGGCACTTCCCCCGCCACCGCCGTGCGCGGCTTGCCGGCCCCGTCGATATCCGGAATCGCCGCCAGCAGCATCCGCGTATACGGATGCCGCGGCCGCGCGAACAGCTCATCGCGCGGCGCCACCTCTACCATCCGCCCCAGGTACATCACCCCGACCCGATCGGCCACGTGATGCACCACCGCCAGGTTGTGCGAGATGAACAGATAAGTCAGCCCCAGCTCGCGCTGCAGATCCTTCATCAGGTTCAGCACCTGCGCCTGCACCGACACATCCAGTGCCGAGGTCGGCTCGTCGCACACCAGGAACTCCGGATTCACCGCCAGCGCCCGCGCGATCGAAATCCGCTGGCGTTGCCCGCCCGAGAACTGGTGCGGATAGCGGCCCTGGTCGGCCGGATCCAGCCCCACCTGTCGAAGGAGTTCGCCGACCCGCGCCGTGCGCTCGGCCGGCGTCATCTTCGTGTGCGTCAGCATCGGCTCGGCAATGATGCGGCCAACCCGCCAGCGCGGATTCAGGCTCGCGTACGGATCCTGGAAAATCATCTGCAGCCGCTTGCGCAGCTCGCGCCCGCCCGGTTCCGACATGCGCGACAGCGGCTGGCCGTCGAAGCGGATATCGCCACGCGTCAGCCCATACAACCCCACCAGCATGCGCGCCACCGTCGACTTGCCGCAGCCCGACTCGCCCACCAGCGCCAGCGTCTCGCCGCGCTTGATCTCGAACGACACGCCATCCACCGCGCGCAGCATCACCCGCGGCTTGCCCGCCAGCTTGCGTTCCAGCCAGGGCGGCGACACATCGAACCAGCGCGCCGCGTCTTTCACTTCCACCAACGGCGTGCTCATGTTGCCACCTCGACTTCGTTTTCATGCAACCAACAGGCCGCGCGGGACGTGCCCGCCGGCATCAGCTCGGGCCGGTCCTGGCCACAGCGCGGCAGGCGCCGCCCGCAACGCGGATTAAAGGCACAGCCCGGCGGAATCGCGTTCAGCCGCGGCATGCTGCCGTCGATCTGCACCAGCCGCTCGGAATGTCCCTGCAGCGACGGGATCGATCCCATCAGCCCCATCGTGTACGGATGGCGCGGCTGGTGGATGACGTCGCGCACGGGCCCGATCTCGGCCACCCGCCCCGCGTACATCACCGCCACCCGGTCCGCCGTTTCCGCGATCACGCCCATGTCGTGCGTGATCAGCATCACCGCCGTGCCCTGTTCGCGGCACAGGCGCTTGAGCAGCTCGATGATCTGCGCCTGGATCGACACGTCCAGCGCCGTGGTCGGCTCGTCCGCCACCACCAGCTTGGGCTCGGCCGCCAGCGCCAGCGCGATCACAACTCGCTGCCGCATGCCGCCCGAAAACTGGTGCGGATAGTGGTCGATGCGCTCGCGCGCCGCCGGGATGCCGGTGGCCGCCAGCAGCTCGACCGCGCGGTTGCGCGCCTGCGACCAGCTCATGTCCAGGTGCGTCACGATGGTCTCGGCCAGTTGCCGGCCCACCGTGTACAGCGGGTTCAGGGAGGTCAGCGGGTCCTGGAACACCGCCCCGATCTCGCGCCCGCGCACGCGGCGCATCTGCTCGTCGGGCAGATTGTCGATGCGCCGGCCCGCCAGCAGGATCTCGCCGGCCGCGATGCGGCCGGGCGGTTCCAGCAGGCCGATGATCGACGCGCCGGTCAGCGACTTGCCGGCGCCCGATTCCCCCACCACGCCCAGGACTTCGCCCGCCTGGATCGAGAAGGACACGTCGTCCAGGGCCAGCAGCGTGCCGCGACGTGTGGGGAACTCCACGCGCAGGTTGCGGACTTCAAGTAATGCGCTCATAGGTATTTCTCAAATTCGTGTTCCACGTACAGCGCCCCCGAGGCCGATGAAATGCCGACGGGGCCATCGGGATGCCGCGGAGCCGGCTTCGCCGGTCCGCCAGCATGCCCCCTTGAGGGGGAAGCGCGCAGCGCTTCGGGGGTGGGCCATCACCCTAAACGCGGGTTGAGTGCGTCGCGCAGCCAGTCGCCCAGCAGGTTGACCGACAGCACCAGCAGCACCAGCGCCGCGCCCGGGAAGATGGTGATCCACCATTCGCCGGAAAACAGGAAATCGTTGCCGATGCGGATCAGCGTGCCCAGCGACGGCGCCGTCGGCGGCACCCCCACCCCCAGGAACGACAGCGTCGCCTCGGTGATGATGGCAGTCGCCAGGTGCACGGTGGCCAGCACCAGCACCGGCCCCAGCACGTTGGGCAGCACGTGGCGGAACATGATGACGGGCGAGGCCACGCCGATCACGCGCGCCGCCTGCACGTATTCGCGGTTCTTCTCCACCAGGGTCGAACCGCGCACCGTGCGCGCGTACTGCGGCCAGCCGGCTAGCGCGATGGCGCCGATCAGCACCGGGAACGCGATGATCTCGTGCAGCTCGCGCGGCACCGCGGCGCGCGCCACGCCATCGATCAGCAGCGCGATCAGGATCGCCGGGAACGACAGTTGCACGTCGGCGATGCGCATGATGAACGCATCGATGCGCCCGCCCGCGTAGCCCGAGATCAGCCCCAGCACGATGCCGATCAGCATCGACAGCAGTACCGAGGCCAGGCCGATCAGCAGCGACACGCGGGTGCCGTACAGGATCGCCGAATACAGGTCGCGGCCCTGGCTGTCGGTGCCCAGCAGATAGGTGGCCTGGCCATTCGCTTCCCAGGCTGGCGGCAGCAGCGCGTCCAGCAATTCGACCTTGGTCAGGTCGAACGGATTGTGCGGCGCCACCCAGCCGGCGCCGAACGAGCCGATCAGCAACAGCGCCAGCATGACGGTGGCGGCGATGGCCACGGGCGCCCGGCGCCAGGCCCAGGCAATGTCGCTGTCCCACCAGCGCTTCAGAACGGCACGCATCAGTGGCCACCTCCGCCGCGGGTCAGCCCGGAACGCAGGCGCGGGTCCACGACAAAATACAGAAGATCGACGATCAGGTTGATCACCACGAACACCAGCGCGATCAGGCACAGGTACGCGGCCATCACCGGCACGTCGGCGAATTGCACCGCCTGGATGAACAGCAACCCCATGCCGGGCCACTGGAACACGGTCTCGGTCACGATGGCAAAGGCGATGATGCCCCCCAGCTGCAGGCCGGTGATGGTGATGACGGGCACCATGGTGTTCTTGAGCGCGTGGCCGAAATGGATGGCGCGGCGCTTCAGGCCGCGGGCGCGCGCGAACTTGATGTAGTCCGAACGCAGCACCTCCAGCATTTCGGAGCGCACCAGCCGCAGCACCAGTGTCATCTGAAAGAGCGACAGCGTGATCGACGGCAGGATCAGGTGCTTCCAGCCATTGGCGGTGAACAGGCCCGAGGTCCACCAGCCCAGCGCCACGGTGTCGCCGCGGCCGTAGCTGGGCAGCCAGCCCAACTGCACCGAGAACACCAGGATCAGCAGGATGCCGATCAGGAAGGTCGGCAGCGACACGCCCAGCAGCGAGCCGGCCAGCAGCAGTTGCGACAGCAGGCTGTTGCGCTTGAGCGCGGTGTACACGCCCAGCGGCACGCCCACCACCAGCGCCAGCAGGGCCGCCACCAGGGACAGCTCCAGCGTGGCCGGCAGGCGCGACTTGAGCAGGCTCGAGACCGGTTCGCTCTGGCGCAGGGAAATGCCGAAATTGCCTTGGGCGGCGTTGGTCACGAAATGGCCGAACTGGACGATGGCGGGCTCGTTCAGCCCCAGGCGCTCACGCAGTTCGATGCGCTCGGCATCGGTGGCGTCCTGGCCCAGCATGATGGTGACAGGGTCGCCGACGTATTGGAAAAGCACGAAGGCCAGCAGCGCGACGGTGAGCATCACCGCTACGGCCTGCAACAGGCGGCGCAGTATGAAAGCAAACATAGGCGGGAAAGGCAAAACCGCGAAGCCCCACGGGGCTTCGCAGTCTGGTTAGCCGGACAGGCGGGGTCAGTCGACCTTGACCCAGTCGGCAACGAGGCGGTTGTCCGCGCGGTGGATCACCGACACGTTCTTGCGCATGGCCCAGGGAATGACCTGGTCGTGCAGCGGGATGTGGCCGAATTCCTGGGCGTGCACTTCCAGCACCTTGCGGATGTCGGCGTCGCGCTTGGCCGCGTCGGTTTCCGTCTTGATGCGGTCGATGATCGCGTCCAGCTCCTTGTTGCTGTAATTGCCCAGGTTGTACATGCCGTCGGCACCCTCACCCTTGGTGCGGATCAGGTTCTGCAGCGTATACATGGCATCGAACGTGGGCACGCCCCAGCCGAACAGATAGGCGCTGGTGTCGGAACTCTGCACCTTGGGGAAGTACGTCGAGCGCGGCATGGCGTTCATGCTCGCCTTCACGCCCACCTTGGCCCACATGCCGACCACGGCCTGGCAGATGGCCTCGTCGTTGATGTAGCGGTTGTTGGGGCAGTCGAGCGTGAAGTTCAGGGTGCCGTCGTAGCCGGCTTCCTTGAGCAGGGCGCGCGCCTTTTCGGGGTCGTAGGGCACGCGCTTGTGCAGCGACTCGGCCCAGCCATGGACCTGCGGCGCGATCATGGTGCCGGTGGGCGCCGACAGGCCGCGCATCACGGCGCGCTTGATCGCGTCGACGTCGATGGCGCGATACAGCGCCTCGCGCACGCGGATGTCCTGGAACGGGTTCTTGCCCTTGATGTTGGAGTACTGCAGTTCGGGGCGCTTCTGGTCCAGGCCCAGATAGATGGTGCGGTATTCGTTGCCCTCGACCACCTTGGCCGACTGGCGCAGGCGCTCCAGGTCCTGGGCGGCCGGATCGAGCACGAAGTCGATCTCGCCCGACAGCAGCGCGGCGGTGCGGGTGGCGTTCTGCTTGATCGGCGTGAACACCACTTCGGTCACGTTGCCGACCTTGCCGGCCTTGTTCCACCAGTCCTTGTTCTCTTCGAACACGGTGCGCACGTCGACTTCGCGCGACTTCAGCTTGTAGGGGCCGGTGCCATTGGTGTTGCGCGCGCCGAAGGTGTCCTCTTTGTTGACGAAGTCCTGCGGCTTGGCGATGTTGTTCTTCTCCGACCAGGCCTTGTTCATGATGAACACGTTGGGCAACTGGCGCAGCAGCACCGGGTTGGGCGCCGAGGTCTCGATCTCGACCGTCAGGTCGTCGATCTTGCGCGCTTCCTTGATGCCGGTGGTGTAGGCCTTGTAGTTCGAGGTGGGCGCCATGGCGCGGTGCACCGAGAACACCACGTCGTCGGCCGTGAAGGCGGCGCCGTCGTGGAACTTGACGCCGGGGCGCAGCTTGAAGCGGTACAGCGTGGGCGAAACCTGCTCCCACTCTGTCGCCAGGCGCGGCACCACCTTGAAGTCCTTGTCGTAGTCCACCAGCGGTTCATAGACGTAGCTGTTGGCGGCAATCGTCATGCCTTCGTTCTGGGAATGCGGGTCGAAGGTGAGGATGTCGCCCTGGGCGGCCCAACGGAAGGTCTTGGCCTGCCCGATCGAGGGCGCGGCCGCGGCGGCGGCGATCGCGATAGCAATCAAAGTGCGGCGCATAGATTCAACTCCTGACAGTAGTCTGAATACCGGCGCGATATTGCCTAGCGCCAAGACCCGCGTCAATTAAGGGTTTATGCGTAGCGGAACAGGTTTTCACAGGGAAAACCTATTTGGGGACGTATATGGATATGCCAAAAAAAATCGCTGTCCCTGGATGTGAACGGCGTTCGATCGGCCCCGTCACGTCCCGACGCGCCGTGGGCGGCCCGCCCGCCCGCGCCGGCCTACTCGTCGGCGTCCAGCGGCAGGTCGAGCGGCACGTGCTCGGCCATCAGGCGCCGCAGCATGTCGATCAGCAGCGCCGCCTGATCCTCGCCGAACGGCGCCAGCACCGCCTTCTGGTGCTGCATGGCCTGTCCGCACAGCGCGCCGATCAGGTGCCGGCCCTTGGTGGTGATGACCACCCGCGTCTGGCGGCGGTCGGCGCGCACTTCGGTGCGCGTCACAAGCCCTTCGGTTTCCATGCGCTGCACCACCTTGCTCAAGGTTGGCTGCTTGGTGATCGCCAACACCGCCAGATCGCCGATGGTCTCGCCCTGGCTGCCTTCCAGGCTGGCCAGCACCCGCCATTCGGTCACCGACAAGCCGGCGGCCTTGACCTGCTGGTGGAATTCCGCCGAGATGCGCTGGCTGGCCTGCGCCAGCAGGTAGGCCAGGTAATCGTCGACGAAGCGCGCGCCGCTGGCCTGGGTATCGCCCTGCTTGTCCGACCGCATGTTGTTCCGCTCCCACGCATCAATATTGAATAGGCGACCCGAGGCCGGCAGGCGCATTGCACCACGTTGGCGCGAGCCTGCGCCATGACGCGGCGCAATGCTGTTGCGCAGCACAGGGTATACCCCGAATCGCAACCCGTTTTTGCACCATCAAAGCGCCTTTTCGAGGCGCTTTGGATAGAGAACAACCAGTATATACACCCTTGTTTTAGCGTGATATTTTTTTGATTCCATGAAATTTCATCTTTTTTGTTGACAGCTAAAACGTTGACTCCTAAAGTATTTTTCAGGGCGAGATTTCGTGACATGGCGTTGCTGCGAAGCAGCATGGCTGCGGGACCCGGATGCCGGTCCGCGTGGAGGAGTTCGAGATGGCTGAAAGGTCTTTCAAGAAAGAAGTCCAGCAGTTGCGCATTGGCGCGGGCGAAGAGTTCCGCGGCGAGGGCATTCTCGCGGTCACCAAGGCGCTGCTGCAATCCGGCGTGGGCTATGTCGCGGGCTACCAGGGCTCGCCCATCTCGCACCTGATGGACGTGCTGGCCGACGCCAACGACATCCTGCAGGAACTGGGCGTGCACTTCGAGGCCAGCGCCTCCGAGGCCACCGCCGCCGCCACCCTGGCCGCTTCGGTCATGTACCCGATCCGCGGCGCGGTCACCTGGAAATCCACCGTCGGCACCAACGTCGCCTCCGACGCGCTGGCCAACCTGGCCTCGGGCGGCGTCACCGGCGGCGCGCTGGTCATCGTGGGCGAGGACTACGGCGAAGGCTCGTCCATCATGCAGGAACGCTCGCACGCGTTCGCCATGAAATCGCAGATCTGGCTGCTCGATCCACGCCCCAACCTGGAAAGCATGGTCAAGGCGGTGGAAGATGGCTTCGCGCTGTCGGAGGCCAGCAAGACGCCAGTGATGCTGCAACTGCGCATCCGCGGCTGCCACGTGCATGGCCGCTTCATCGCCAAGGACAACCAGCGGCCGGCGTTCTCGCTGGCCCAGGCGCTGGAAAGCCCGGCGCGCGACACCAGCCGCATCGTGCTGCCGCCCGCGTCGTTCCTGCACGAGCAGGAAAAGATCAAGGAACGCTGGCCCGCCGCCATCCGCTATATCAAGGAACACAAGCTCAACGAGCACTTCGACGGCGACCAGGACGACATCGGCCTGATCCTGCAGGGCGGCCTGTACAACGGCGTGATCCGCGCCCTGCAACTGCTGGGCCTGGCGGACAACTTCGGCAACAGCCGCATCCCGCTGTATGTGATGAACGTGGCCTACCCCGTGATCGAGGACGAGGTCATCGACTTCTGCCGCGGCAAGCGCGCCGTGCTGCTGCTGGAGGAAGGCCAACCCGACTATCTGGAACAGGCCCTGCACGCGGTGCTGCGCAAGGCCGGCATCAACACGAAGCTGTCCGGCAAGGACGTGCTGCCGATGGCGGGCGAATACACCACCCAGGTGATGCGCGACGGCCTGCGCGCCTTCCTCAAGCGCGAACGCCCCGAATCGCTGCAGACCCATCCGGCCATGGCCGCCGACGCCGGCGCGGCCGAAACCACGCTGCACGTCACCGAGATCACGCGGCCCAAGCCCGCGCCGCGTCCGGCCGAACAGCCCATCACCTTCCACAAACACGTCGCGGAACTCGCCACCGTGGTGCCGCCGCGCCCGGCCGGCTTCTGTACCGGCTGTCCGGAGCGGCCGATCTTCTCGGCCCTGACGCTGGCGCAGGAAAAGCTGGGCCAGCACCATATCTCCTGCGACATCGGCTGCCACCTGTTCTCGATTCTGCCGCCGTTCAACCTGGGCGCGACCACCATGGGCTACGGCCTGGGCGCGTCCAGCGCCGCGGCCTTCAACGTGCCGGCGGCCAAGCGGCCCATCTCGATCATGGGCGACGGCGGCTTCTGGCACAACGGCCTGGCCTCGGGCATCGGCAACGCGGTGTTCAACAAGTACGACGGCGTCATCGTCATCGTCGACAACTTCTATGCCTCGGCCACCGGCGGGCAGGACATCCTGTCCTCGCGCGCCGAGAATCCTGACCGCTCCACCAACAATCCCATCGACCAGGCCGTGCGCGGCGTGGGCGTGAAGTGGGTGCGCACGCTGGACCGCACCTATGACGTCGCCAAGGTGCGCGCCACCATCGAGGAAGCGCTGACCACAGACGTCAAGGGCCCCAAGGTCATCATCGCCCAGTCGGAATGCATGCTGAACAAGCAGCGCCGCATCAAGCCGCTGTTCAACCAGGCGGTCAAGGCGGGCAAGCGCGTGGTCAAGGAACGCTTCGGCGTCGACCCCGACGTCTGCACCGGCGACCACGCCTGTATCCGGCTGTCCGGCTGCCCGTCGCTGACGGTCAAGGACAGCGGCGATCCCCTCAAGGAAGATCCGGTCGCCCACGTCGAGAGCAGTTGCGTCGGCTGCGGCAACTGCGGCGAGGTGGCGCACGCCGCCGTGCTGTGCCCGTCCTTCTACCGCGCCGACATCGTCCACAACCCCAGCGGCCGCGACCGTTTCCTGGCGCGTGTGCGCCAGGGCGTGATCGGCTACCTGCAGCGCCGCCGCGAAGCGCGCCTGGCCAAATTCGCCCTGTGAGGACCCGCCCCATGAACCCGGTGGCATTGCAGCAAGGCACTCCCATCAAGATCGCCATCCTGGCCATGGGCGGCCAGGGCGGCGGCGTGCTGGCCGACTGGATCGTCGACATGGCCGAGCACGCCGGCTGGTGGGCCCAGACCACCTCGGTGCCGGGCGTGGCGCAACGCACCGGCGCCACCATCTATTACCTGGAACTGCTGCCCGAGTCCGACGTGGCCAGCGCCGGCCGTCCGCCCGCGCTGGCGTTGATGCCCACGCCGGGCGACGTCGACCTGGTGGTGGCGGCCGAACTGATGGAAGGCGGCCGCGCCATCCAGCGCGGGCTGGTCACGCCCGACCGCAGCGTGCTGATCGCCTCGTCGCACCGCAGCTACGCGGTCAGCGAGAAGTCGGCGCCCGGCAACGGCATCGCCGATCCCAACAAGGTGTTGGAAGCCGGCCGCGCCGCGGCGCGCCGCTTCCTCTGCTTCGACCTGCAGGACCTGGCCGACCGCGCCGGCAGCGTCATCAGCGCCAGCCTGTTCGGCGCCGTGGCCGGCAGCGGCGCGCTGCCGTTCTCGCGCGATGACTTCGAGGCCACCGTGCGCCGCGCCGGCGTCGGCGTGGACGCCAGCCTGCGCGCCTTCGCGCTGGGCTTCGAGGCCGCCGCCCAGGCGCCCGCGCAACCGGCCGCGATCGATCTGGCGCGCCCGGTGCCGGTCGTGCCCGAGCGCGCCGCCAGCCCGAAGGCGCAGGCCTTGCTGGATCGCATCACCCGCGATTTCCCGGTCTGTGCGCAGCCGATGCTCACGGCCGGCGTGCGCCGCCAGATCGAGTTCCAGGACCTGGCGTACGCCGAGGATTACCTGGCCCGCATGACGGCGATCCGCGAACTGGACGCGCGCCACGGCGGCGAATCGAAGCAATGGGCGCTGACCTGTGCCGCCGCGCGCTACCTGGCCACCGCCATGGCCTACGACGACGTGATCCGCGTGGCCGATCTGAAGACGCGCGGCACGCGCTTCGAGCGGGTGCGCGCCGAAGTCGGCGCCAAGCCCGGCCAACTGGTCTACACCACCGAATTCATGCATCCTCGGTTGGAGGAAATCTGCGGCACGCTGCCGGCCGGCCTGGGCCGCTGGCTCGAACAATCGAAGGCGTTCGGCGGCTTCGTCGAACGCCGCCTGGGCAAGGGCCGCCGCATGCAGAGCGGCACGTTGGGCGGCTTCCTCATGCTGTACACGCTGGCCGGCATGCGCCGATTTCGCCGCCGCACGCTGCGCCATCAGATCGAATCAGAGGGCCTGAAGCAATGGCTCGACCTGATCGCCAGCCTGGCGCCGCGCGACTACGACCTGGCGGTCGAGACCGTCAACTGCCGCCGCCTGGTCAAGGGCTACAGCGACACCCACGTGCGCGGCGGCGGCAAGTACCGTCAATTGATCGCGGCCGCCGCCCAATTGGCGGGCCGGCCCGATGCGGCCGCCTCGCTGCGCGCCCTGCGCCAGGCCGCGCTGGCCGACGAGAAATGCGGCCCCATGGAACGCCAATTGGCCGAGAAACTGGCCGCCTGACATCGAGATAGAGACGAACGCCGTGCAAACCCTGAAACTCATCGTCCGTGAAGTCCGCCAGGAATCGCCGCTGATCCGCTCGTTGCGCCTGGCGCGCGAAGACGGCGGCGCCCTGCCCGCCTTCGGCCCCGGCGCCCACCTGAAGGTCAGCGTGCCGGGCCTGCGCGAACCGCGCTGCTACTCGCTGGTGCAACTCGCGCCCGAGGCCGGCCGCTTCGCCGAACCCGTCGAATACCGCCTGGGCGTGCGGCTGGAAGAAGCCAGCCAGGGCGGCTCGCGCCACATGCACGGTCTGGCGGTGGGCGACACGATCAGCGTCGAAGGCCCCAAGAACGATTTCCCGCTGCACGAGGGCCCGGCCGGCGACGAGCCGGTGGTGCTGATCGCCGGTGGCATCGGCATCACGCCAGTGGCGTCGATGGCCGCCGCGCTCAAGTCCGCCGGGCGCGCCTTCGAACTGCACTACAGCGGCCGCAGCCGCGACCAACTGGCGTTCCTGCCGGAACTGCAGGCGCTGGCCGGCGACGCGCTGGTGCCCCACGCCGACGACGACGCTTCCTGTCGCTTCGACCTGAAGGCGCTGCTGGACGCCGCCAACCCGCGCCAGCACCTGTACGTCTGCGGCCCCAAGGGCCTGATCGACGCCGTCATCCAGGAAGCACGCGCGCGCCACTGGCCCGACGCCCACATCCATTTCGAGCTGTTCGCGACCGCCGCGCCGCAGGCCGGCGACCAGCCCTTCGAGGTCGAGCTGCGCCAGTCCGGCCGGGTGCTGACTATTCCCGCCGACAAGACCATCGTCGACGTGATGGAAGAGGAAGGCTGCGACCCGATGTACGACTGCAAGCGCGGCGAATGCGGCGTGTGCCAGGCCACCGTGCTGGAAGGCGAGCCGGACCACCGCGACTACTACCTGTCGGATACCGAGAAGGCCAGCGGCAAGATCATCCAGATCTGCATTTCGCGCGCCAAGTCGGCGCGCCTGGTGCTGGACCTGTAGGGCCGGGCGCGACAAGAGGAGACCACCATGGCCAAATACCGCGACAACCCCGATGCCATCCGCGCCCTGCTGCGCGAGACCGAGGTGCACAAGGACCTGTTCATCGACGACGAACTGTTCGACCTGGAGATGGAACGGCTGTACGCCAACACCTGGGTCTACGTCGGCCACGACAGCCAGGTGCCCAACCCCGGCGACTACATCACCACCACCGTCGGCAACCAGCCGGTGGTGATGGTGCGCCACAGCGACCGCTCGGTGCGTGTGCTGCACAACCGCTGCCCGCACAAGGGCACCATGGTGGCGGGCGACGCCTGCGGCAACACCGGCAAGTTCTTCCGCTGCCCCTATCACGCCTGGACCTTCAAGACCGACGGCAGCCTGCTGTCGATACCGCTGAAGAAGGGCTACGAGAACACCGGCCTGGAACAGTGCGAGGCCAGCCAGGGCATGGCGGCGGTGAAAGACGTGCGCAACCATCGCGGCTTCGTGTTCTGCCGCCTGAACCCGAACGGCCAGTCGTTCGAGGAATTCTTCGGCGACGCGCTGTCGACGCTGGACAACATGGTCGACCGCTCGCCCGAGGGCCGGCTGGAAGTGGCCGGCGGCGTGCTGCGCTACATGCACCGCTGCAACTGGAAGATGCTGGTCGACAACCAGACCGACACTTGCCATCCGATGGTAGCGCACGAGTCGTCGGCCGGCACCGCGGTCAAGGTCTGGGAACAGGCCCCGGCCGGCACCCCCAAGCCGATGGCGGTGGAACTGTTCGCGCCTTTCATCTCGCCCTACGAGTTCTTCGAGAACATGGGCATCCGCGTCTGGGAAAACGGCCACGGCCATACCGGCGTGTCCGATTCGATCCACGCCGCGTATTCCGGCATTCCAGGCTACTGGGAGTCCATGGTCGCCGCCTACGGCGAGGAACGCGCCCGCCAGATCCTGGGCGACGTGCGCCACAACACCGTGTATTTCCCCAACATCATGGTCAAGGGCCCGATCCAGACCCTGCGCGTGTTCAAACCGATCGCCGCCGACCGCACCCTGGTGGAGTCGTGGACCTTCCGCCTGGTCGGCGCGCCCGACCTGCTGCTGGAACGCACCCTCATGTACAACCGCCTGATCAACGCGCCCACCTCGGTGGTCGGCCACGACGACCTGGAAATGTACGAGCGCGCCCAGGACGGCCTGCAATCGCGCGCCCGCGACTGGGTCAATGTCGGCCGCCTGTACGACCCCGCCGAAATCGGCCAGAAGAACGTCACCACCAACGGCACCAACGAATGGCAGATGCGCAACCAGTACCGCGCATGGGGCCGCTACATGACGGAGCAGGCATGAGCTTGAGCGACCGCGACCTGATCGATTTCGTCTACGCCGAGGCGCGCCTGCTCGATGCGCTGCGCTTCGAGGACTGGCTGGATCTGTACACCGAGGACGGCCATTACTGGATGCCGCTGGCGCACGACCAGACCGACGCCCGCCTGCACGCCTCGCTGATGTACGAAGACAAGCTGCTGCTGCGCGTGCGCGTCGAGCGCCTGGCCGGCCAGCGCACCTTCTCGCAACAGCCCAAGAGCCGCTGCCACCACCTGCTGCAGGCGCCCACGGTCGAGCACGACCACCCCGACTCGGCGCCAGACCAGGGACGGCACGTGGTGCGTACCGCCTTCCATTACGTCGAGACACGGCAGGACGCGCAGACGCTGTACGCGGGCTGGGCCACCCATCACCTGGTCGAGCAGGACGGCGCGCTGCGCATACGCCTCAAGCGCGTCGATCTGGTGAACTGCGACGCCGCCTTCGGCAACATCCAATTGTTCATGTAGGAGCGGCTTGTGAGCACCACCGTCCACCAGGCTTTCCTGGACACCGCGACCCGGCATGGCGCCCGGCCCTTCCTGTGCATCCTGCCGGAAACCGCCGCCATCTACGGCATCGGCGCCGGCGAGCTGACCTACGCCCAGGCCGCCGCCGCCATCGAGACGCTGCGGGCGGCCTACGCCCGCGCCGGCTACGGCCACGGCCATCGCGCCGGCCTGCTGCTGGAAAACCGTCCGGCGTTCTTCCTGCACTGGTTCGCGCTGAATGCGCTGGGCGTGTCGGTGGTGCCGATCAACCCCGACCTGCGCGCGGCCGAACTGGAGTACCTGACGGGCCATTCCGAGATCGCGCTGGCCGTCGCCCTACCCGAGCGCCACGCCGACCTGCTGGCCGCCGCCGAGCGCGCCGGCAGGCCGCTGCGCGTGATGGGTCCGGACGACGCCCCGCCCGCCGCGCCCTTCCCCGCGCCGCTGGCGGGCGCGCCCGACGAACTGACCGAATGCGCGCTGCTGTACACGTCCGGCACCACCGGCCGCCCCAAGGGCTGCATCCTGCCGAACCGCTACTTCCTGCACGCGGGCGGCTGGTACGCCCGCATCGGCGGCCTGGCCGCGCTGCGCCCGGGCGAGGAACGCATGCTGACGCCGCTGCCGCTGGTGCACATGAACGCCATGGCCTATTCCGCCATGGCCATGGTGCTGACCGGGGGCTGCCTGATCCCGCTGGACCGCTTTCACCCCAAGACCTGGTGGGACAGCGTGCGCGACTCGGGCGCCACCGTGCTGCACTACCTGGGCGTGATGCCGGCGATCCTGATGAAGGCCGAACCCTCGCCGCGCGACAGGCAGCCGGCGATCCGCTTCGGTTTCGGCGCGGGCGTCGACCGCAAGTTGCACCAGCCGTTCGAGGAACGCTTCGGTTTTCCGCTGCTGGAAGCCTGGGCCATGACCGAAACCGGCGCCGGCGCCGTCATCATCGCCAACCAGGAACCGCGCCATATCGGCAGCAGCTGCTTCGGCCGCGAAGAGGACGACGTGCTGGTGCGCATCGTCGCCGACCATGGCGGCGAGGCCGCCGCCGGCGAGCCAGGCGAGCTGCTGGTGCGCCATGCCGGCGACGATCCGCGCTACGGCTTTTTCGCCGGCTACCTGAAGGACGCCGAGGCCACTTCGCAGGCCTGGGAGGACGGCTGGTTCCACACCGGCGACATCGTGCGCCGCGAGGCCGACGGCGCGCTGCGTTTCGTCGACCGCAAGAAGAACGTGATCCGCCGCAGCGGCGAGAACATCTCCGCCGTGGAAGTCGAAAGCGTGCTGCTGCAGCATCCGCTGGTCAAGGCTGTGGCGGTGGCCGCGGTGCCCGATCCGGTGCGCGGTGACGAGGTGCTGGCCTGCGTGGTGGCCGAGACCGCGCCCGCCGACGACGCCGCCCGCGACGATGCGGCCCGCGACATCGTGCAATGGAGCCTGCAACAACTGGCCTACTACAAGGCGCCCGGCTACGTCGCCTTCGTCGACAGCCTGCCGCTCACCACCACCAACAAGATCCAGCGCGGCGAAATGAAGGCGCTGGCGCCGACGCTGCCCGGCACCGCCCGCTGCGTCGACACCACCGCGATGAAGAAGCGCCAGGAGCCGGCCCGATGACCCCGCCGCGCGCCCGCTACGACGGCGTGGTGGCGGCCCTGCCCGTCAGCATTCCGTATGAACGCTACTCCACCCATGCCGCGCATTGGTGGTTGGGCCGCGCGCTGGGCGCGCTGATCCGCCAGGCCGGCATCGCCAAGACCGACGTCGACGGCCTGTGCGTGTCCAGCTTCACGCTGGCGCCGGACACCGCCGTGGGCCTGACGCAGCACCTGGGCATGAGCCCGCGCTGGCTCGACCACATCCCCATGGGTGGGGCCAGCGGCGTGGCCGCGCTGCGCCGCGCCGCGCGCGCGGTGCAGGCGGGCGACGCCGGCATCGTTGCCTGCATCGCGGGCGACACCAACCAGGTCGACTCGTTCCGCAACACCGTCAGCCAGTTCTCGCGCTTCGCCCAGGATGCCGTGTACCCCTATGGCGCGGGCGGCCCCAACGCCAGCTTCGCGCTGCTGACCGCGCACTACATGCGCAGCACCGGCGCCACCCGCGAGGACTTCGGCAAGGTCTGCGTGGCGCAGCGCGACAACGCGCTGCGCTATCCGCACGCGCTGATGAAGAAGCCGCTGACGCTCAAGCAATACCTGGACGCGCGTGTCATCACCGACCCGATTCACCTGTTCGACTGCGTCATGCCCTGCGCGGGCGCCGACGGCTTCCTGGTGATGAGCGAAGACCGGGCGCGGGCGCTCAATCTGCCCTACGCCCGCATCCTGTCCACCATCGAGCGCCACAACGCCTGGATCGAGGACCCGATCCAGACCCGCGGCGGCTGGACCCTGGACATCGACGAACTCTACGGCATGGCGGACGCGGCGCCGGCCGACATGGACTTCCTGCAGGCCTACGACGACTACCCCGTCATCAACCTGATGCAGATGGAAGACCTGGGCTTCTGCGCCAAGGGCGAGGCGCCACAATTCGTGCGCGCCAACACCTTCACCATCGACGGCAGCTTCCCCTTCAACACCAACGGCGGCCAGTTGTCGGTGGGCCAGGCGGGCGCCGCCGGCGGCTACCTCGGCATGGTCGAGGCGCTGCGCCAGTTGACCGGCACGGCCGGCGGCACGCAGGTGGCCGACGCGCGCCTGGGTCTGGTCAGCGGCTTCGGCATGATCAACTACGACCGCGGCCTGTGCACCGCCGCGGCCATCCTGGCCAGGAGCGACGCATGACCGAGCCGCTAGCCAAGCCGCCGCGCAAGAACCCCGTGGCGCGCACGCGCCAGCCCACCCTGCCGCCGGGCGCCCGCAGCCGCGCCGCCCTGGGCCTGACTGCCGCGGCCGCCGAAGGCCGCTTCGAGCTGCAGACGTGCGCCGATTGCGGCGCGGTGCAGTACCCGCCACGCGAAGTCTGCGGCCATTGCCTGTCGGAACACCTGCCCTGGCGGCCAGTGGACCCGCATGGGGAACTGCTGGTCAGCACCACGCTGCATCACAGCAACGACCTCTATTTCCGTGAACGCCTGCCGTGGCGCGTGGGCACGGTGCGCATGGACGCCGGCCCGTCGGTGGTGGCGCACGTGCACCAGGACTGCGCCGACGGCGCCCGCGTGCGGCTGGCGCTGAAACTGGACCGCAGCGGCCAGGCCGTGATGATCGCCCTGCCCGAAAGGAACACGCCCAATATGGAAGACGACAAGACCCTGCGCGAGACCTCGTGCGATCCGAAATTCCGCCGGGCGCTGATCACCGACGGCAAGTCGGCGGTGGGCCAGGCGGTGGCGCGCGCCCTGCTCGACGCCGGCTGCCCGACCGTGTTCCTGGGCGATCCGCAGCTCTGGCGCCGCGACGCCGGCTTCGACGCGCTGGCGACCGATCCGCGGGTGCAGGCGCTGGCGCTGGACGTGACCGACAGCGACTCGATCGAGCGCGCCGCGGCGTCGATTGGCGGCAAGGTCGAGATCCTGGTCAACACCGCCGACCTGGAGCGCGAAGGCGGCCTGCTCGGCCGCAAGGACGTCAACACCGCGCGCGACGCCCTGGACGTCAACGTGCTGGGCCTGATGCGACTGGCGCAGGGCTTCGGCCCGGCGCTGTGCGGCCGCGCCGCCGACGGCGTCAACAACGCCACCGCCTGGGTCAACGTGCTGTCGATCTACGCCCACGTCAACCTGCCGGCGCGCGGCATGTGGTCGGCCTCCAAGGCCGCCGCGCTGTCGCTGGCGCAATGCCTGCGCGCCGAAATGCGGCCGGCCGGCGTGCGCGTGGTGAATGTGTTTCCCGGCCCGGTCGACCACGAATGGGAGCAGCGCACGCCGCCCCCGCGCGTGGCCCCCGCGGCCATCGCGGGCGCCATCGTGCGCGCGCTGAAGGACGGCGTCGAGGACGTGTACGTCGGCGACGTCGCGCAGGAATTCCGCGCGCGGCTGGCGGAAAACCCCAAGGGACTGGAACGGGAACTGGGCGCCTGACGCCCCGACACGAAAACCAAAGGAGCAACAGATGAGCCAACCCATACTTGCCCAATTCATGACCGAACTGGTGTCGGGCCGCATCCGCCTGGTGGACCTGACCGAGACGCTGACGCCCGAATTTCCCACCATCGTGCTGCCGCCGGAGTTCGGCCAGGCCTGGCCGTTCCGCATCGAGGAAATCTCGCGCTACGACGAGCGCGGCCCGGCCTGGTACTGGAACAATTTCTCGTGCTCCGAGCACACCGGCACCCACTTCGATGCGCCGGTGCACTGGGTCACCGGCAAGGACCAGCCCGACAACACCGTCGACACCATCCCGGTGGAGGCCTTCATTGCCGGCGCCTGCGTCATCGACTGTTCGGCCGAGGCGCGCGACAACCCGGACTTCCTGCTGACCATCGACTTCGTCAAGAAGTGGGAGGAACAGCATGGCCGCATCCCGGCCCGTTCCTGGGTGCTGATGCGCACCGACTGGTCCAAGCGCGCCAAGCCGGCCGAATACCTGAACATGCAGCAAGACGGCGCCCACTCGCCCGGCCCCGACGCCGAGGTGGTGCCGTGGCTGATCAAGGAACGCGACGTGCACGGCTTCGGCACGGAGTCGGTGGGCACCGACGCCGGCCAGGCCCATCACCTGAATCCGCCCTACCCCTGCCACTATTTCATGCACGGCAACAACCGCTACGGCCTGCAGTGCCTGACCAATCTGGACCAGTTGCCGCCCACCGGCGCGGTGATCTTCTCGGCGCCGCTCAAGATCCGCAGCGGCTCGGGCAGTCCGCTGCGGGTGCTGGCGCTGGCGCCGCGCGCCTGAGCGGCGGCCGATAACTAAAGAACACAGGGGGATCCACCATGACGCACACCAACGTCGCCATCGTCACCGGCGGCAGCGCCGGCATCGGCGCCGAAATCTGCCGCAGCATGCTCGACGCCGGCTACGAAGTGATCTCGATGGCGCGCCGCGCCGCCGAGTTCAGCCACCCGCGCCTGCACAACGTGCAGGTGGACCTGCTGGACGCCGACGCCACGGCCCAGGCCGGCGCCGAGATCGCGGCGCGCTTTCCGGTCAGCCACGTCATCCACAACGCCGGCGTCATCTGGCCCAACCTGCTGCCGCAGGTGACCCAGGAGGAACTGCACGGCCTGACCCAGATCCACCTGGGCGCGGCCATCAGCCTGGTGCAGGCGGCCCTGCCCGGCATGCAGGAGCGCCATTTCGGCCGCATCGTCATGATGTCCTCGCGCGGCGCGCTGGGCCTGCCCACCCGCACCGCCTATTCGGCCACCAAGGCCGGCATGGTGGGCATGGCGCGCACCTGGTCGCTGGAACTGGCGCCCCATGGCATCACCGTCAACGTGGTGGCGCCCGGCCCGATCCAGACCGATATGTTCTACGAAGTGATCGAACCCGGCAGCGAACGCGAAAAGCAACTGGCCAACGGCATCCCGGTCAAGCGCCTGGGACGCTCGGACGACGTGGCGCGGGCGGTGATGTTCTTCGCCGACCCCGCCAACAGCTTCGTCACCGGCCAGACGCTGTTCGTCTGCGGTGGCGCCAGCGTCAGTTCCATCACCATCTGACCGGCGTCCCAGGCATCCGCTTCGGGTTTTGACGGATAGGTAAGCACGCAGACCGCGTCTACAGTGCAGTGCCAGAAAGTTGAAGCCAAAAGCAATTTCCGCGGTATCCGCTTTCCCGTTTTCTCCGTTTTCCAGCCGCACCCACTCTGCTCCCTATCCGGAGGTTTTGCCATGCTGTCGAAGAAACTCCCCCTGGCCGCCGCCGTGCTGGCCGCCCTGGTCTCCCTGCCCGCCCTGGCCCAGGTCAAGGTCGGCGTCGTCACCTCGTCCACCGGCCCCACCGCGCTGGTCGGCATCCCGCAGAAGAACACGGTGCCGCTGCTGCCCAAGAAGATCGGCGACCTGACCGTGGAATACATCTCGCTGGACGACGCCAGCGACTCGACCAACTCGGTCACGGCCTTCAAGAAACTGATCACCGAGCAGAACGTGGATGCCCTGATCGGGCCTTCCGGTTCGCCCAACGCCATGGGCGTGATCCAGTTCGCCGCCGAAGCCGGCGTGCCGATGCTGGCGCCGGTGGGCACGGCCGCCGTGGTGCTGCCGATGAACGAACAGAAGAAATGGGTTTTCAAGACCACCCAGAACGACGACATCATCGCCCGTGCGCTGGTCGACCACATGGCCAAGACCGGCATCAAGACGGTCGGCTTCATCGGCCTGAACGATCCGTATGGCGAGAACTGGTACAAGGTGTTCTCCGGCCTGGCCGCCGAGAAGGGCATCAAGATCACCGCCAACGAACGCTACCTGCGCTTTGACAGCTCGGTCACCGGCCAGGCGCTGAAGATCCTGGCGGCCAAGCCCGACGCCGTGCTGGTGGCCGCCCCCGGCGCCGCCAGCGTGCTGCCGCAGACGACGCTGTACGACCAGGGCTACAAGGGCAAGTTCTATCAGACCCACGGCGCCGCGCTGCCGGACTTTCTCAAGCTTGGCGGCAAAAAGGTCGAAGGCACCGTATTGGCCGCCAGCCTGATGCTGGTGCTGCCCGAAATGCCCGACAGCAATCCGTCCAAGAAGGTGGCCAGCGACTACATCGCCGCCTACGAAAAACTCAACGGCTCCAAGCCGGCCACCTTCGGCGCCAACGTCTACGACGCCGGCCTGCTGCTGGAAAAGGCCGTGCCGCTGGCCGAAAAGGCCGGCAAGCCGGGCACCAAGGAGTTCCGCAGCGCGCTGCGCGATGCGCTGGAGCAGACCCGCGAGCTGGTCGGCACCCAGGGCGTCTACAACATGAGCGCCGCCGACCACAGCGGCTTCGACGACCGCGGCCGCGAACTCATCACCGTCAAGGACGGAAACTGGACGCTGGTGAAGTAAGCCCCCCTTGAACGCTGCCCCATCGAGATGCCGCGGAGCCGGCTTTGCCGGTCCGCAGGCATGCCCCCTGGGGGGAGGCGCGCAGCGCTTCGGGGGGTGATATTTGTCCGTTATCCGGAAGTACCGATGAATGCTCAGATCGCCCTGATACTCGGGCAGGATGGCATCACCAACGGCGCCATCTACGCGCTGCTGGCCTTGTCCATCCTGCTGGTCTTTACCGTTACCCGCGTGCTGTTCATCCCCCAGGGCGAGTTCGTCGCCTTCGGCGCGCTCACCATGGCCGCGCTGCAGGCCGGCAAGCCGGTGCTGCTGGTGTGGCTGCTGCTGGCGTTCGCGCTGGCCGAGGCCGTGGCCGACCTGCTGGCGCGCGCCAGGCGGCCGGGACGCCGCGCGCCACTGTGGCGCATCGGCGCCAAGGTGGTGTATCCGCTGCTGCTGGCCGCGCTGTTCTACCGCCTGCCGCTGGCGCAACTGCCGATGGCCGCACAGGCGCTGCTGACGCTGCTGCTGGTGGTGCCCATGGGCCCGCAACTGTACCGCCTGTTCTACCAGCCGATCGCCTCGGCCTCGACGCTGGTGCTGCTGATCGTGTCGATCGCGGTGCACCTGGCGCTGGTGGGCCTGGGCCTGCTGGCCTTCGGCGCCGAAGGCGCGCGCACCGCGCCGTTCAGCGACGCCAGCCTGGCGCTGGGTCCGGTCAACGTCAACAGCCAGGCGCTGTGGGTGGTGGCGGTGTCGGCGCTGCTGATCGTGGTGCTGTACCAGTTCTTCGAGCGCTCGATGTACGGCAAGGCCCTGCGCGCGGCCGCCTTCAACCGGCTCGGCGCGCGCCTGATGGGCATTTCACCGGTATTCGCCGGCAAGGCCACGTTCTTCCTGGCGGCGCTGATCGGCACCGTCTCGGGCATCCTGATCGCGCCCATCACCACCATGTATTTCGATTCCGGCTTCATGGTCAGCCTGAAGGGCTTCGTCGGCGCCATCATCGGCGGCCTGGTGAGCTACCCGCTGGCCGCCGCCGGCGCCGTGCTGGTCGGCCTGATCGAGGCCTTCTCCTCGTTCTGGGCCAGCGCCTACAAGGAGATCATCGTCTTCACGCTGATCATCCCCGTGCTGCTCTGGCGCTCCCTGAAAAGCCACCACGTCGAGGAAGAAGAAGAATGACCCCGCGCCACCTCGTTCTCGTGTTCCTGGCGCTGCTGGCGGCCGCGCCGCTGGCGTTGCCGCCGTTCTACGTCACGCTGCTGAACTACATCGGCCTGTATGCCATGGTAGCGCTGGGGCTGGTGCTGCTGACCGGCGTCGGCGGCCTGACCAGCTTCGGCCAGGCGGCCTTCGTCGGCATCGGCGCCTACACCACCGCGCTGCTCACCACCCGCGCCGACGCCCTGCCCGCCTGGCTGGCGTGGCTCGGCGCCTCGCCCTGGCTGACGCTGCTGGCCGGCCTGCTGCTGACCCTGGTGGTGGCCTACCTGCTGGGCGCCATCACGCTCAAGCTGTCCGGCCACTTCCTGCCGCTGGGCACCATCGCCTGGGGCCTGTCGCTGTACTTCGCGTTCGGCTCGGTCGAGGGCCTGGGCGGTCACACCGGCATTCCCGACGTGCCGGCCATCCACCTGTTCGGCTGGGCGCTGACGCAGGGAGAAGACATCTACTATCTGATCTGGGCCTTCCTGCTGGTGGCCATGTGGTCCACCAGCAACCTGCTCGATTCGCGCGAGGGCCGCGCCATCCGCGCTCTCAAGGGCGGCCGCGTCATGGCCGAATCCATGGGCGTGGACACGGCCCGCTCGCGCATGGTGATCTTCATCATCGCGGCGTTGCAGGCCTGCGCCTCGGGCTGGCTGTATGCGCACATGCAGCGCTTCGTCAATCCAAACCCGTTCGGCCTGCAGATGGGCATCGAATACCTGTTCATGACCGTCATCGGCGGCGCCGGCCAGGTCTGGGGCGCGCTGGTGGGCGCGGGCGTGTTCACGGTGCTCAAGCAGTGGCTGCAGGACTGGCTGCCCAGGCTGCTGGGCCAGACCGGCAACTTCGAGGTAATCGTGTTCGGCTTCGGCATGGTGCTGCTGCTGCACCGCTTCCGCGGCGGCCTGTGGCCGGTGCTGGCGCGCTGCGTGCCGGTGCGCAAGCGCCAGCGCCAGATCGACGCCCGCGCCGAGCCGCTGCCGCGCAAACCGATGCCGCCGCGCGGCGAGGTGGTGCTGAAGGCGGTGGACGTAACCCGCAAGTTCGGCGGCCTGGTCGCCAACAACGCCATGAACCTGGAGATCCGCGCCGGCGAGATCCTGGCGCTGATCGGTCCCAACGGCGCCGGCAAGAGCACCATGTTCAACCAGATCTCGGGCGTGGACACACCCACCTCCGGCCAGGTCACGCTGCTGGGCCAGCCGGTGGCCGGCGCCGGCGCGCGCCGCATCGCCCGCCTGGGCCTGTCGCGCACCTTCCAGCACGTGCGCCTGCTGGGCCGCATGAGCGTATTGGAGAACGTCGCCATCGGCGCCCACCTGCGCGGCCATCGCGGCGTGCTGCCGGCCGCCTGGCGCCTGGACCGCGCAGAGGAGGCCCGCCTGCTGGCCGAGGCCGCGCGCCAGGTCGAGCGCGTCGGCCTGGGCAAACACCTGCACGACGAGGCCGGCTCGCTGGCGCTGGGGCAGCAGCGCATCCTGGAGATCGCGCGGGCGCTGGCGTCGGACCCCTGCATCCTGTTGCTGGACGAGCCGGCCGCCGGCCTGCGCTACCAGGAAAAATGCGAATTGGCCGAGCTGCTGAAGAAGCTGCGGGCCGAAGGCATGGCGATCCTGCTGGTCGAGCACGACATGGATTTCGTGATGGGGCTGGTGGATCGCGTGGTGGTGATGGACTTCGGCGAGAAGATCGCCGAGGGCCTGCCGGCCGAGATCCAGCACAACCCCGCGGTGCTGGAAGCCTATCTGGGCGGAGTGGAATGATGAGCGCGAAACTGCTGGAAGTGCGCGACCTGCGCGTGGCCTACGACAAGGTCGAGGCCGTCTCGGGCGTCAGCCTGTCGGTGGACGAAGGCAAGATCGTCACCGTCATCGGCCCCAACGGCGCCGGCAAGACCACCCTGCTGTCGGCCATCATGGGCGTGCTGCCCTCGCGCGGGGAGATCGTGTTCGGAGGCAAGCGCCAGGAACACGCCGAGATCGAGGAAATGGTGGCGGCCGGCATGAACCTGGTGCCGGAAAAACGCGAGCTGTTCGCCGAGATGTCGGTGGAAGACAACCTGATGCTGGGCGCCTTCGACCGCTTCCGCCGCGGCCTGCGCGACCAGGACCAGACGCTGGCCGAGGTCTACGACCTGTTCCCGCGCCTGCGCGAACGCCGCGCGCAACTGTCGGGCACGTTGTCCGGCGGCGAACGCCAGATGCTGGCGGTGGGCCGCGCGTTGATGGCCAAGCCGCGCCTGCTGATGCTGGACGAGCCCAGCCTGGGCCTGGCGCCGCGCATCGTGCGCGAAGTCTTCCGCATCGTCGAACAGTTGCGCGGCATGGGCGTGTCGATCCTGCTGATCGAGCAGAATGCCCGCGCCGCACTGCAGGTGGCGGACTACGCCTACGTGCTGGAAACCGGCAGCGTCACGCTGGAAGGGCCGGCGGCCCAGGTGGCCGAGGATCCGCGCGTGGTCGAGGTGTACCTGGGACTGGGGCACGCGGCGCCGGCCCCGGCGTGATGTCGCGAGGCGGTGGCGGACGCCGGCAGCCGTTCAGACCACGCCGCGCCGCCGGTCGCGACGATACAGCGCATACCCCAGCGGCCACATCGCCCCCACCATCAGCCGCGCCCACGGATTGGTCAGGCGATAGGCCTGCACCGCGGTCGGTACGCCGGAGTGCTTCAGGTGCAGGCGGAAGCGCGTGTAGCGCGCGGCGGCCATGAGGAATTCGCGCGGCCGGAAGCGGAAGAACTCAAGGTGGTGCTGCAGCATGTCCCAGGCCAGCAGGTACAGGCCCTGGGCATTGTTGCCGACCGACACCGCTCCCTGGCTCAAGCCGCCCGGGGTGTCATGGTAGGTGCGCACCACCTGGTTGATGAAGCGGCTCAGGTAGCCGGCCCGGGCGATCGCCCACCACACCAGGCTCTCGGGCACGAAGCCAGCCACATCTTCGGGGAAGGGGAACTTGCGCAGGATGTCGGTGCGCATACAGCCGAACTTCTCGCCCTTGATGCGATAGCGGAAGTACACGTCGACAGAGGTACTGTCGAATACGTCCTGCGGATAGCGATCACCCACGATGCTGCCGTCGGGCCGCGCGCACAGGCCGGTCACGGCCACGTAGGAATCGCGCCGGGCCGGCGGAATGGCGTCCCAGGCGGCCTTGAAGGTGGCCAGCGATTCGGGCGGCATTTCGTCGTCGCTGTCCAGCGCCACGATCAGTTCGCCGCGGGCCTCGCGCACACCGCGGTTGAAGGCGGTCTTCTTGTGCTGGTTGTTCTGCCAGAAATAGCGGATGGGAAAGTCGGCGCGCTGCTGCCAGTCGAGCACGGCCTCATGCGTGTTGTCGGTGGAGCCATCGTCCACGATCACCCACTCGAAATCCCGGAACGTCTGGCGGGAAAGCGATTCATACACCCGATGCAGCGTGCCCGCCCGGTTGTAGGTGGGCGTCAGGACGGTGAAGAACGTCGGCGTATCGGTCATGCGAACTGGGCCCCTTTGCGATTTCCGGACAACCGCTGCGGTCTTGGTCTAGGTGTTTTCGCCTGAAGTGTAGGGGATATGCCCGCGCCAACCCATGCCATGTCATGCAAATTTGCAATCAAATCTGACAATCTGCGGATTCCCGGACCGGTTCCGGCAACGGCCGCCCCCTTTGGGATGCGCTGCCGGAGTGGCGTAAACTCGGGCGGCCCACACCGGAATGCCTATGGAAGCCTCGACCGTTCAGCTCAATGACATCGCCTTGTTCGTAGAGGTTGCCAAGCGCAAGAGCTTCAGCCTGGCAGCGCGGGCCCTGAACATTCCCACTTCGACGCTGTCACGCCGCATCAACGAACTGGAACGCGCGATCGGCCTGCGCCTGATCAACCGCAATACCCGCCGCCTGGACCTTACCGAGGCCGGCACGGCCTACATGAGCCGCTGCCAGGGCCTGATCGACGAGGCGCGCCTGGCGCACGAGCAGTTGCAGGCCCTGTCGGGCGGCCCATCGGGCAATCTGCGGGTGTCGATGCCCTACAGCCTGGCGATCTGGCTGCTGCCGGAAACCATCAATGATTTCACCGACCGCTATCCGGAGGTGGTGTGCGAGTTCGACCTGAGCATGATGACGGCATCGGACGCCCAGGGCACGCCTTTCGACATCGTGCTGCGGTTCGGCCGCAACAGCGATTATCCGGTGGCCGGCATCGACAATGGCAATGGCGGGGCGCCGGTGCCGCGCAGCGACGGCGCGGTGGTACAGGAGCTGGTATCGCTGGACAACTATCTGTATGCCTCGGACCGCTATCTGGAACGCTTCGGCGAACCGAAGACGCCGTCGGACCTGACGCAGCACCAATGCCTGCGCACGACGATCGACGACGCCCATTCGCATTGGACGCTGCACAATGGACGGGTGAGCGAGCAGGTGCCGGTGAGCGGACATCTGGCGGCGAACAACATGAGCATCGCGGGGACGCTGGCGGGGCTGGATCTGGCGATCACACGGATGCCGCACTGCCAGGCGCTGGATCCGATCATCAAGCGCAATTCGCTGCGAAGGGTGTTGCCGGGGTGGTCGGTGGATCCGATTTCGATCTACGTGGTGTATCCGTCGAGTATTCAGCCGGCCAAGACGCGGGCGTTCATGGATTTCATTCGGCCTAAGTTGGGGCCGGCTGAGTAGTCGTTTTTTTGGACGATGCGGGATTCTTGCGCCGCGCGTGGCGGGATCGGCGGGCGTTGGGGCGGTCGGCTTGCTTGGCGTGCTGGTGACTATCAGGAGTGGAGCGGAGGATTTTGCGGGGCCCGCCTCAAACCGGCCGCGCGGGCGGTCTTTTGAGGCTTACGCGGTGTCTTGCGTCGAGATGACGGCGCTCTCGCCTGTGCGAAGGGACCAATTAGCTGCCTTGTCGATGCATGTCCTGCACACGAATCCGGCCGAAAGGCGACCTATCAAGCCAAATGCGTCCCTATTTTTAGGAGCTCTCGGGTCTCAGACAAGCCCCCAAATTGGCGCCCTCGGCACTTTCAGGCTAGAATGCCGAGTTACCCAATTTCCCCGCCAGCCCAGTTTCCGGTTGCGCGGCCGGGTCGAAGACACCCGCAAGCCAAGCTTGAAGGCGGCTTCGCCCCGCTAATTCGATTTCCGCAAATTCAACAGGAGAATCAACATGGCTGAACGCAAACGCGTGCGTCGCAACACCCTGGAACGCCGTTGCCTGGGCAAGGCCTTCAAGCGCTTGTTCGTCAAGTCGCCCAAGGGTGTGTTCAAGATGCTGGAAAAGATCAAGCGCGTCTAAATGACCCGCCCGCCGCGCCAGGTTTCCTGGCATGCGGCCCGATCGAAAAAATCCCCGCTGGTGCGAACCGGCGGGGATTTTTTTTGTTTGGGCGGCCGGGCACGCCAGCGGTAGACAAACGGCCCGGGGAAACTGGCGGGCGGGCGACCCGCGCATTGCCGGCAGGCCATTGTCGACGGGCCGCCCGCGGCGCCGACGGTTGGTGCCGGCCCCAATCGCTGGCCCCCTCCTTTCAGCCCCAGGCGTCAACCCCGCAGCTTCGCCAGCACCTGCTCCGCCCGCGGCAGCGGGTCTACGGCGCCATAGCCCAGCGTCGACAGCGCCGCCGCCGCGTTGGCGTAGCGCACCGCGGCGGCCCAATCGTCGCCCTGGCAGCGGCGCGCCAGCAGGCTGCCGGCGAAGCAGTCGCCGGCGCCGGTCGCATCGACCGCGTCCACGCGCAGGGCCGCGACCGGCGTGCGGGTCTTGCCGTCGTCGATGATGGAGCCGTCCTTGCCCAGCTTCAGCACCACCACGCCGGTGGCGCCGGCGTCGCGGATCCAGTCGAGCGTGCGTTCGGGATCGTCGTTGCCGGTCAGGTGCTGCATGTCGTCCATGCTCGGCAGGAACAGGTCGGCGTGGCACAGTGCTTCGCGCAGCACGGCGCGGGCGCGGCCCAGCGGCCACAGGCGCAGCCGCAGGTTCGAGTCCAGGCTGACCTGCACGCCGGCCGCGCGGGCGCGGGCGATGGCGGCGAAGACCGTGTCGCAGGCGCTGGTGCTGATCGCCAGGCTGATGCCCGAGACGTGCAGGAACCGGGCGCGTTCGATCAGGCCGCCGTCGAGGCTGGCGGGCGTCATCAGGCTGGCGGCCGAGCCGCGCCGCAGGTAGCTGAAGGCGTGGCCGTCGGGGCCGTGCTGCACGAAGTACAGGCCGGTGTGCGCATTGGCATCGACCTCGACGCCCGAGGTGTCCACGCCCTCGTCGCGCCACAACGCCAGGAACTGCGCGCCGAAGGCGTCGTCGCCGACACGCGTCAGGTAGGCGCAGCGCGCACCCTGGCGGGCGGCGGCGATGACGGCGTTGGAGGTGTCGCCGCCAAAGCCTTGCAGGTATTGGCGCTGGCCCTGGCTGGTCTGGTTCAGTTCGACCAGCGGCTCGCCCAGCGCGACGATATCGAAATCAGCCATGGGCGGCCTCGCGGGTGCGGGTGATCTGCGCCACCAGGGCGGCCGTGTCGCGCGCGGCGAAGGCTGCCTTGTCGTAGAGGTTGCTGCCGATGCCGACCAGGCCCGCGCCGGCGGCGAAATACGCGGCCATGTTCTCGGCGGTGACGCCGCCGGTGGGGCAGAACACCGTGTCCGGATACACCGATTTCAGCGCCGCCAGGTGCTTGGGGCCGCCGGTGTCGGCCGGGAACACCTTGACCACGTCGACGCCGGCGCGGCGCGCGGCCAGCACTTCGGTGGGCGTGAAGGCGCCCAGCAGGCAGAGGGCGTCGGCGGCGTGCGCCAGATCGACGACCTCGGCGGCCAGGGCCGGCGACACCAGGAAGTCGGCGCCGGCCACCAGGGCTTCGCGCGCCTGGGTTTCATCCAGCACCGTGCCTACGCCCAGCAGCAGCGCGGGGCCGTGCTTGTCGCGCAGCGCGCGCACCAGGTCGGTCACGCCGGGAATGGTCCAGGTCAGTTCCAGCGTGGTGCAGCCGGCGGCCACGGCCACTTCGGCGGCATAGGCCGCGGTGGCGGCGTCCTGGTAGCGCAGCACGGGCACGACCCTGGCGGCGAGCAGGGCGTCGAGTTTCGAGGCGCGGGGAGCAGCGGTCATGGCATTCCTTTCGGGAAGGGGCGTTCAGGCGCCGCCGGATGGCAGCACGGCGAGTTTGGCGGCGGCCGCATCGCGCAGCCGCAGCAGGGGTTCGATATAGGCCGATTGCGGATCGTCGCGGCGCCGGAAAATCAGCGTGCTGACGCTGACGCATGCGACCGGCTGGCCGCCGGCATCGCGCAGCGCCACGCCATAGCAGACGATGCCGGGCTCGTTTTCCTCGTTGTCCAGGGCGTAGCCGCGCGCCGCCGTCTCGGCCAGCGCGGTCCGCAACGCGGGCAGGTCCGCCAGCGTGCCGGGCATGCGCGATTCCAGCGGCAGGTCGCGCAGCAGGCGTTCGCGCGCCGGCTCGCCCAGCGCCGCCAGGTAGGCCTTGCCGACCGCGCTCGAATGCAGCGCCACCGCCGCGCCCACGCGCGAGGCCATGCGCACCGGGCCCGGGCTTTCAAGCTTGTCGATATAGATCATTTCGGCGCCGGCCGGCACCGCCAGGTGCACGGTCTCGCCGGTGGCGTCGCGCAGCGCCTGCAGGTCGGCCGCCAGCGCGGCGCGCAGGTCGAACTGCGACCAGGCGCGGCTGGCCAGGGCCAGGAGGCGCGGCCCGAGGCGATAGGCGCCGTCGGCTTCGGCCACCATGCCCTGCTCGGCCAGCGCCGCCACGATGCGGTAGACGGTTGGCCGCGGATAGCCGCTGCTGCGCGCCAGCGCCGCCGCCGTGGGCGGCCGGGGCGCGTCCGCCACCGCCTGCAACACCGTCATGAACTTGGCGAACGCGGCCGCGCCCGCCACCTTGGATTCCGACACAACCGCCCCCACCTCGGGTAGATGCGCTGCGTTAACAACGCGCCCGCGGAAAGCACTCGGCAAACCGCGCTAATTTCAGACGAATCTGCGATACTGTTTATTTGTACAGCTTTGTCGCGCATGTTTGACCACATTGTGGACACATGCCTCACGATATAGGCAATTATTCCATATCGCCGCGCCCGGAACCAGCCATTGGCCGTCGTCCGGGGCCGCCCCCTCCCTCAGGCTACGATACCGTCCATGAGCTCCCAAATCCGCATCGTTGGCGCCCGCCAGAACAATCTCAAGAACCTGGACCTGACCATCGCCACCGGCGAACTGGTGGTCGTGACCGGCGTGTCGGGGTCCGGCAAGAGTTCGCTGGCCTTCGACACCCTCTACGCCGAGGGCCAGCGCCGCTACGTGGAAACCTTCTCGCCCTACGCGCGCCAGTTCCTGGACCGCATGGACAAGCCGCAGGTGGACCGTATCGAGGGCATCCTGCCGGCCATCGCCATCGACCAGACCAACCCGGTGCGCAGCTCGCGCAGCACGGTCGGCACGATGACCGAGCTCAATGACCACATCAAGCTGCTGTTCGCGCGCGGCGCGCGGCTGCATTGCCGCGGCTGTGGCAAGGTGGTGCAGCGCGACACCCCGGAATCGATCTACCGCTCGCTGGCCGAGCGCTCGGCCGCCGCGGGTGATCCGCGCCTGGTGGTGACCTTCCCCATCGCCGTGCCGGCCAACTTCACCGAAGACGAAGTGCGCGGCTTCCTCGAGCAGCAGGGCTACACCCGCGTGCACGCCGAGGAAACCGCCGTGCCCAACGCCACGGCGCCAGCCAAGGGCGCCAAGAAGGAAAAGGGCAAGGCCAAGGCCAGCACCGAGGCGCGCCGCATCCTGCACGTGATCCAGGACCGCTTCCGCTTCGCCGGCACTGAACGCGAACGCGTGATGGAAGCACTGGATACGGCATTGCGCATGGGCGCCGGCCACCTAGCCGTGTACGTCATGGACGCCGAGGGCGCCGACGCGCACACCTGGAAGTACAGCGACCGCCTGCACTGCGCCGACTGCAATATCGAATACACCGACCCGCTGCCCAGCAGCTTCTCGTTCAACTCGCCGCTGGGCGCCTGCGAGGCCTGCCGCGGCTTCGGCCGGGTGATCGGCATCGACTTCGGCCTGGTCATCCCGGACGAGAACAAGACCCTGCTGGAAGGCGCCATCAAGCCCTGGACCACGCCTTCGTACAAGGAATGCCAGGACGAACTGCAGAAGTACGCGCCGCGCGCCGGCGTTCCGCTGGGCGTGCCGTGGAAGAGCATGAGCGAGGAGCACAAGCGCTGGGTGCTGTACGGCACGCCCGACTGGAAGGGCGGCAACGACGCCTGGAAGCACCAGTGGTATGGCGTGCAGCGCTTCTTCGACTGGCTCGAGACCAAGTCGTACAAGATGCACGTGCGCGTGCTGCTGTCCAAGTACCGCAGCTACACGCCCTGCCCCACCTGCAATGGCGCGCGGCTCAAGCCCGACGCCCTGCTGTGGCGCCTGGGCACCAAGGCCGAAGCCGACGCCGTGCTGCCGCCGGAAGACGGCCGCTACAAGCGCTTCATGCCGGTCGGCGCCAACTGGAGCCACGAGCAGCTCGACAACCTGGACGGCCTGTCGATCCATGACGTGATGCTGCTGCCCATCGAACGGGTGCGCGCGTTCTTCGACAAGCTGTCGTTCGAAGGCGCGCTCGACGCCGCCACCGACCTGCTCATGACCGAGGTGCGCGCGCGCCTGAAGTTCCTGTGCGACGTCGGCCTGGGCTACCTGACGCTGGACCGCCAGAGCCGCACGCTGTCCGGCGGCGAGGTACAGCGCATCAACCTGACCACCGCGCTCGGCACCTCGCTGGTGAACACGCTGTTCGTGCTGGACGAGCCGTCCATCGGCCTGCACCCGCGCGACATGCACCGCGTGGTCGAAGTCATGCATCGCCTGCGCAATGCCGGCAACACGCTGGTGGTGGTGGAGCACGACCCGCAGGTCATGGTGGCCGCCGACCGCATCATCGACATCGGCCCCGGCCCCGGCGAACGCGGCGGCCAGATCGTGTTCGACGGCACGCCGGCGCAGCTGCGCGCGGCGCATACGCTGACCGGCGACTATCTCGGCGGCCGCCAGCGCGTCGAAGCGCCGCGCCCCATGCCGGTTGCGGCCAACACGCCGCGCCTGCTGCTCGAAGGCGTCAGCGCCCACAACCTCAAGAACGTCTCGGTCGAGCTGCCGCTGGGCCGGCTGGTGTGCGTCACCGGCGTGTCCGGCTCGGGCAAATCGACGCTGGTGCAGGATGTGCTCTACCCCGCCCTGCTCAAGCAGAAGGGCAAGCCTTCCGAAGCGCCGGGCGCCTTCGAGCGGCTGCTGGGCGCCGAGCAGATCGCCGACGTCGTCATGGTCGACCAGACTCCCATCGGCAAGACCGCGCGTTCCAACCCGGCGAGCTACGTGGGCGCATTCGACGCGATCCGCAAGCTGTTCGCGCAGGCGCCGCTGGCGCGCGAGCGCGCCTACACCGCCGGCACCTTCAGCTTCAACGGCGGCGACGGCCGCTGCCCCACCTGCGGCGGCACCGGCTTCGAGCACGTCGAGATGCAGTTCCTGTCCGACGTCTACCTGCGCTGCCCCGATTGCGATGGCAAGCGCTTCCGCCCGGAAGTGCTGGAAGTGCGCGTCGAGCACCTGGGCAAGAGCGCCTCGATCGACGAGGTGCTGGAAATGACCGTGAGCGAGGCGCTGGAGTTCTTCAAGGGCCTGCGCGACGTGCAGACCGGCCTGGCGCCGCTGGCCGACGTCGGCCTGGAATACGTGCGGCTGGGCCAGCCGGTGCCGACCCTGTCGGGCGGCGAGGCGCAGCGCCTGAAGCTGGCCGGCCACCTGGCCGAGGCGGCGCGCAGCGGCATCTCCACCGCCAAGGTGGCCAAGAAAGGCAGCCTGTTCCTGTTCGACGAACCCACCACCGGCCTGCACTTCGATGACGTCGCGCGCCTGATGCGCGCCTTCCGCAAGCTGCTGGCGGCGGGCCACACGCTGCTGGTCATCGAGCACAACCTGGACGTGATCCGCGCGGCCGACTGGCTCATCGACCTGGGCCCCGAAGGCGGCGACGCCGGCGGCCTGGTGATCGGCGTCGGCACGCCGCAGGACCTGATGGACAACCCCGCTTCGCACACCGGCGCGGCGCTGCGCGACTACGAGGTCAGCATTCTGCCGGCCGACGTGGTGGTCAGCAGCGACATCGACGCGCAGGAAGCCGAGCAGGCGGGCCTGACGGCCCTTGTCGCCGAACCCTCCGCCAGCTATGGCGCCGGCGAAGGCACGCCGCTGCAATCGGTCATGCGCAAGCGCCGCCAGGACAACATGGCGATCGAGATCCGCAATGCGCGCGAACACAACCTGAAGAACGTCAGCGTCGAGATCCCGCGCGACAAGTTCACCGTGATCACCGGCGTGTCCGGCTCGGGCAAATCGACCCTGGCCTTCGACATCCTGTTCAACGAAGGCCAGCGGCGCTATCTCGAATCGCTCAACGCCTACGCCCGCGCCATCGTGCAGCCGGCCGGCAAGCCCGACGTGGACGCCATCTTCGGCATCCCGCCAACCGTGGCCATCGAGCAGCGCACCAGCCGCGGCGGCCGCAAGTCGACCGTGGCCACGATGACCGAGATCCACCACTTCCTGCGGCTGCTGTACGTGAAGCTGGGCACGCAATACTGCCCTGACTGCAACGTCGCGGTGGAGCCGCAGAACACCGACCAGATCGTGGCGCGCCTGCTGCGCGAGCGCAAGGGCGAGCACATCGGCCTGCTGGCGCCGCTGGTCACCGCGCGCAAGGGCTACTACACCGACCTGGCCAAGTGGGCTGGCTCCAAGGGCCACACGCACCTGCGGGTCGACGGCGAATTCATTCCTGTGGCGCCGTGGCCGCGCCTGGACCGCTACAAGGAACACACCATCGAACTGCCCGTGGCCGACGTGGTGGTCGACCCCGCCAACGAGGCCGACCTGCGCGCCGCGGTCAAGAGCGCGCTGGAAAACGGCCAGGGCGTGATGTCGGTGGTGTGGCCGGTGGACAAGCTGCACGAGGCGCTGAACAGCGAACTGCAGCAGCAGCACTTCTCGGTCAAGCGCGCCTGCCCCTCGTGCGGCACCAGCTTCCCCGAGCCGGACCCGCGCCTGTTCTCGTACAACTCCAAGCATGGCTGGTGCACCGGCTGCTTCGGCACCGGCCTGCAACTGCAGGGCTTCGACGAAGAGCAGACCGGCGAGGAAACCGCCTGGAACGCCTGGTACGAAGGCGAGGCCAAGGTCTGCACGCAGTGCGACGGCCAGCGCCTGAACCGCGTCGCGCGCGCCGTGCGCTGGCGCGACAAGTCGATCGCCGAGCTGGCCTCGCTGCCGGTGTCGGACGCGCATACTTTCTTCACCGGACTGGTGGCGCGCGGCCGCGAAGGCGAGATCGCCCGCGACATCCTCACCGAGATCCGCGGCCGCCTGAACTTCATGCAGGAAGTCGGCCTGAACTACCTGGCGCTGGACCGCGCCGCGCCCACGCTATCGGGCGGCGAGGCGCAGCGCATCCGCCTGGCGGCGCAGTTGGGCTCGAACCTGCAGGGCGTCTGCTACGTGCTGGACGAGCCCACCATCGGCCTGCACCCGCGCGACAACCGCATCCTGCTGGACGCGCTGGCGCGCCTGGAAGGCAACGGCAACACGCTGGTGGTGGTCGAGCATGACGACGACACCATCCGCCGCGCCTCGCACATCATCGACATCGGCCCCGGCGCCGGCATCCGCGGCGGCCGCGTGGTGGCGCAAGGCAGCGCGCAGGACCTGATCGACGCGCCCGAATCCGTCACCGGCCGCTACCTGGCCAAGCCGCTGCGGCACCCGTTGCAGGGCCGCCGCCCGGTCGCGGCCGACACGCCGATGATCGAGATCAAGGGCGCGCGCCTGCACAACCTGCGCAGCGTCGACGCCAAGATCCCGGTGGGCCGCCTGAGCGTGGTCACCGGCGTGTCCGGCTCCGGCAAATCGACCCTGGCGCGCGAAGTGCTGCTGGACAACCTGATGCAGGCCGTCGCGCAGGGCAAGGCGCCCGGCTGGGCCGGCTGCGAAAGCATCAAGGGCTGGGAAGCGATCGACCGCGTGCTGGAAGTGGACCAGACCCCGATCGGCAAGACGCCGCGCTCGTGCCCGGCCACCTACGTCGGATTCTGGGACGATGTGCGCAAGCAGTTCGCCGACACGCGCGAAGCGCGCATGCGCGGCTGGACGGCGGCGCGCTTCTCGTTCAACACCGGCGACGGCCGCTGCCCGATCTGCGAAGGACAGGGCATGCGCACCATCGAAATGAACTTCCTGCCCGACGTCAAGGTGCCGTGCGACGCCTGCAACGGCGCGCGCTTCAACAGCGACACGCTGAGCGTGCAGATGCGCGGCAAGAACGCCGGCGAGCTGCTGTCCATGGAAGTCGATGACGCCATCGAATACTTCGCCGCCCATCCCAAGATCCATCGCCCGCTGCAACTGATGCAAGACGTCGGCCTGGGCTACCTCACGCTGGGCCAGCCGTCGCCGACGCTGTCCGGCGGCGAGGCGCAGCGCATCAAGCTGGTCACCGAGCTGTCCAAGGCGCGCCTGACCGACGGCCTGATCAAGACCGGCCGCGCCTCGCGCATCCCGCACACGCTGTACGTGCTGGACGAGCCGACCGTGGGCCTGTCGATGGCCGACGTGGAAAAGCTGATCCACGTGCTGCACCGCCTGGTGGAAGCCGGCAATACGGTGGTGGTGATCGAGCATAATCTCGACGTCATCGCCGAGGCCGACTGGCTGCTGGACCTGGGCCCCGAAGGCGGCACCGGCGGGGGCAAGCTGGTGGCGCAGGGGTCGCCGGAACACGTCATGAGCTTGCGCGACCACTCCCACACGGGCCGGGTGCTGACGGAGTTCCTGGCGCAACAGTAAAGAGATTCATGCATTGTCGTTTTGAAGACCGGCTGGCCGGCCGCGCCCTGCGGCTGGACGGCTTCCTGGCCCGCATCGAGGCGCGCGCGGCGGCCGAGGTCGGCCCCGCGCTGGCCGCCATCGACACGGCGCGCCGGCGCGGCCACTGGGTCGCGCTGCTGTTGGACTACGAGCTGGGCGAATGGCTGTTGCCCGAAGCCACCCGGCCCGCGCCCGCCGGCTCCTGGACGCCACCGCGCGACGACGGCCGGGCGCGCCTGACGGCGCTGGTGTTCGAACGCAAGATCGACGAAGCGCCGTGGGATGCCCCCGCCGCCGACAGCGCGCCGGGCGCCCTCAGCCTGCCCGCGCCGCGCATGACCGAGGCCGCCTATGTGCGCCAGGTCGACGCTATCCGCGACCTGATTAGCGCTGGCGAGCTGTACCAGGTCAACTACACCCAGCCGCTCGACGTGCAATACCAGGGCGACGCGGCCACGCTGTACCGCCGCATCGCCGCGCGCAATCCGGTGGCGCACGGCGCCTACATCGAGGACGGCGCGCGCACGGTGCTGTCGTTCTCGCCAGAGTTGTTCGTGACCCGCCGCGGCGCGCGACTGACCACCCGGCCGATGAAGGGCACCGCGCCGCGCCACCCCGACCCGGCCCAGGACCGGCGCCTGGGCCAGGCGCTGCTGGCCAGCGACAAGAACCGCGCCGAGAACCTGATGATCGTGGACCTGCTGCGCAACGACCTGGGCCGGCTGGCCGAGCCCGGCTCGGTCAAGGTCGAGGCGCTGTTCTCGCTGGAACGCTATCCCACGGTCTGGACCATGACCTCGACCGTGTCGGCGCAGGCGCCGCACGCCACGCTCGAGGACGTGCTGCGCGCGCTGTTTCCGTGCGGCTCCATCACCGGCGCGCCCAAGGTCGCCGCCATGCGCCGCATCCGGCAAATGGAGGCCGCGCCGCGCGGCCTGTATTGCGGCAGCATCGGCTGGCTGGCGCCGGACGGCGACTTCTCGCTCAACGTGGCGATCCGCACGCTGGTGCTGGACGCGACCGGCCATGGCGTCTACAGCGTCGGCGGCGGCATCGTGCACGACTCCGATCCGGCCGAGGAATGGCAGGAATGCCACTGGAAGGCCCGCATCCTGCGCGCCTGAGTGCGCAATCCGTGTCCGCGGGGTAGCATAGAGCCCGCCCCGCCGTCCTCCGCTTACCAGGAGCCCGCATGCAACCCGAACTGATCGAGACCATCCTGGTCGATGCCGAGCGCCGCGTGCCGCTGCTGGCGCGCCACCTGCGCCGCCTGGAGCATTCCTGCAAGGCGCTGGGCTACGCCTGGGGTGGCAACGCGGTGCAAAGCGACATCATGATCGCTTCCCTCAGCCTGAACACCCCCGGCGCGCACCGCCTGCGCCTGCTGGTGGCGCGCGACGGCAGCCGCCACATCCAGACCGCCATGCTGCCGCCCCTGCCGGCGGTGCAGGAAATCATGCTGGCGCCCGAAGCGCTGCGCTCGTCCGAGCCGCTGCTGCGCTACAAGACCACCTATCGGCCCTGGTACACCAAGACCATCGAATGGCTGCCGGCCCATCCGCACATCTTCGACCTGGTCTACCTGAACGAGCGCGGCGAGCTGTGCGAAGGCAGCCGCAGCAACGTCTACCTGCGCCTGGATGGCGACTGGTACACGCCGCCGGTCGACAGCGGCTGCCTGCCCGGCGTGCAGCGCGCCGAACTGCTCGATACCGGCAACGTCAGCGAACGCGTGCTGACCCTGGCCGACCTGCACGCCGCCGACGAGATCCGGCTGTCCAACGCCCTGCGCGGCTGGTTCCCGGTGACCCTGCGCGAAGCCTGAACCCGCCCGTCCCGGAACTCTGATTTGCCGGACCGCCGGCCCTGCCACGCGATGACACGCCAGGCCAGCGCCCGGGAGCCTTCCCGGCCGAACCGTCGCCACGCGCCGCCCTAGTCCGCGAACTGCTCCACCACTACCTGCCGCAGCCACTGGTTGGCCGGCTCGCGATGGTTGCGGGCATGCCAGAACACGTTGATGACGGACTCCGGGATCTTCACCGGACAGGGCGCGGTGGCCAGGCTGAAAGGCTTGCAGGCGCAATCGGCGAAGCGCCGCGGCACCACCGCGATCATGTCGGTGGCCTGCAGCACCGGCCCCACCGCCATGAAGTGCGGCACCGTCAGGCGCAGGCGCCGGCGGATGCCGGCCTGCTCGATCACCTGGTCGACCACGCCGTGGCCGGTGCCCTCGGACACGATGGCGACGTGCTCCGCTGCGCGAAACTGTCGCGCCGACACGCCGGTGCGCGCCAGCGGGTGATCCTCGCGGAAGATGCACACATAGGGCTGGCGGAACAGCCGGCGCTGGAAGAAGCCGTGCTTCAGGCCCGGCAAAAAGCCCATCGCCAGGTCGATGCGGCCGCGCTCCATCTCGTCCTTCACATCGATCGAGGTGGTGCGCACGGTGCGGATGGTGACGCCGGGCGCGGCGTCATCCAGCGCCCGCATCAGGCGCGGCAGGAAGTAGGTCTCGCCGACATCATTGACGCCGATGACGAAGGCGCGCTCGCTGCGCGCCGGATCGAAGCTGGCGCGCGCGTTGAGCGTGCCGTGCAGCGCCGCCAACGCGTCGGCGATCGGCTGCGCCAGCGCCTCGGCATAGGGCGTGGGCACCATGCCGCGCGAGGTTCGCAGGAACAGCTCGTCGCCCAGCAGCTTGCGCAGCCGCCCCAGCGCGTTGCTGACCCCCGGCTGCGAAATGCCCAGGTTCTGCGCCACCGCCGACACCCGGCCGTGCTTGCACAGCTCGTTGAACACGACCAGCAGGTTCAAGTCCATGTCTTGCAGGTTCATGCTTGTCTCCACCAATATTTACTTTGGTGATTGTTGTCATCATCCAGATTCTATTTATTTATTTCACACCCTGGCCGATGATGCAACAAACGCCCGCGCCGATGTCGCTCGGGCTCCGATGGATGAAGGAGACAACCATGCGCCATCCCCCCGTCACGCCCTGTAGGCGCGGCCGCCTCGCCGGAGGCCGCCGATGAACACTCCCCTGGATACCGCGCCGGACGCGGTCGCCGGCGCCGCCGCCAACTCTGCCCGCGCCGCCAGCGCCGCCCCCGAACAGCCGCTGTCGTTCGTGCCGCCCTGGCAGGGCGACGGCAGCCATCGCATCCCCTTCGGCGTCTACACCGACGCCGCCCTGCACCAGCGCGAGCTGGGGCGCTTTTTCTACCGCGGCCACTGGAGCTACGTCGGCCTGGAAGCGGAAATCCCCAATCCCGGCGACTTCAAGCGCACCGCCGTGGGCGAGCGCTCCGTCATCCTGCTGCGCGACAACGACGGCCAGGTGCGCGTGGTGGAGAACGTCTGCGCCCATCGCGGCGTGCAGTTCTGCCGCGAACGTTCCGGCAACCGCAGCGAGTTCGTCTGCCCCTACCACCAGTGGAACTACGACCTGCAGGGCAACCTGATCGGCGTGCCGTTCCGCCGCGGCGTCAAGCAGGACGGCCGCGTCAATGGCGGCATGCCACCCGATTTCAAGCCGGAACATCACGGCCTGACCAAGCTGGCCGTGGCCCGCCGCAACGGCGTGGTGTTCGCCTCGTTCGATCACGACGTCGAGCCGCTGGAGGACTACCTGGGCCCGGACATCCTGCACTACTTCGACCGCGTCTTCGACGGCCGCCAACTGGTTATCCACGGCTACAACCGCCAGCGCATCCCCGGCAACTGGAAGCTGATGCAGGAGAACATCAAGGACCCGTACCACCCCGGACTGCTGCACACCTGGTTCGTCACCTTCGGCCTGTGGCGCGCCGACAACCGCTCGGAACTGAAGATGGACCGCCACTTTCGCCATGCGGCCATGATCTCGACCCGCGGCCAGGGCGGCAAGGGCAGCGTCACCAGCGGCGTGTCCAGCTTCAAGGAGCAAATGACGCTGAACGACGATCGCTTTCTGGACATCGTGCCGGAACCCTGGTGGAACGGCCCCACCGCCGTGCTGATGACGCTGTTCCCCAGCGTCATCATCCAGCAGCAGGTCAACTCGCTGTCCACGCGCCACATCCAGCCCGTGGGCCACGACGCCTTCGACTTCGTCTGGACCCACTTCGGCTTCGCCGACGACACGCCCGAGATGACGCAACGCCGCCTGCGCCAGGCCAACCTGTTCGGCCCGGCCGGCTTCGTCTCGGCGGACGACGGCGAAGTGATCGAATTCTCGCAATCGGGCTTCGCGCAGAAGCCCTGGCACCGCAGCGTGGCCGAACTGGGCGGCAAGACCGCCGAAAACACCGACCACATGGTGACCGAGACCCTGATCCGCGGCATGTACGCCTACTGGCGCCGCGTGATGGAAGCGGAGGCCTGACGATGCTGGACTTTCCCCTCTACTACCAACTGACCCGGCTGTACACCGACTACGCCGCCGCGCTCGACGCCGAACAGTGGGACCAATGGCCCGACTTCTTCCTGGAGGACTGCGTCTACAAAGTGATGCCGCGCGAAAACCACGAGCGCGGCTATCCGCTGGCGACCATGTCGTTCGAAAGCCGCGGCATGCTCAAGGACCGCATTTACGGCGCCACCGACACCATCTTCCACGACCCCTATTACCAGCGCCACGTGGTCGGCGCGCCGCGCGTGCTGTCACTGCGGGGCGACCGCATCGAATCGGAAGCCAACTACGCGGTGTTCCGCACCAAGCCGAACCAGTTGACCACGGTCTACAACGTCGGCCGCTATCTGGACGTGATCCGGCAGACGCCCGACGGGCTGAAGTTCGAGTCGCGGCTGTGCATCTTCGACAGCGAGCTGATTCCGAATTCGCTGATCTATCCCATCTGACCAGGACACCAAGACATGAGTACGAACTGGATCAAGGCCATCGCGCTGGCCGACGTGCCGGACGAAGACGTGATCGCCGTGCAGGCGGGCGACCGCGAGATCGCGCTGTACGGCGTGGAAGGCAGCGTCTACGCCACCGACAATCTCTGTACGCATGGCAATGCGCGCCTTTGCGACGGCTTCCTGACGGGCCACGAGATCGAGTGCCCGCTGCACCAGGGCCGCTTCGACGTGCGCGATGGCCGCGCGCTCTGCTCGCCGCTGCGCGACAACCTGGCGACCTATCCGGTCAGGATCGAGGACGGCGTGGTGTTCGTGGCGCTGTGACGCGGGCGCGGCGGCGTTCCGTGACGGACCGGCGCCGCCCGGCTAGCCTTGCAGCGCCAGCCGCAAGGCCTCGTTGGCGGCCGCCATGCCCATGACGGCGGTCACGGTGACCACCGAGCCATAGCCGGCGCAGGACAGGCCCTGCGGCGCCAGCGGTTGCATCGAGGCGCCCATATCGTCCTCGGCCTCTGCCTGCCGCGTCCATTCATCGGGCAGGATGGCGGGCTGGTCGAACCACAGCGCGTGGATGCCCATCCTGGGAATGCGTTTCAGCGCCTTGCCGTTCTTGTCCGATGCGCGCGGGAAGCCGTGCTCGCGCCGCAGCTTGTTGCGCAGCTTGGCCAGCAGGGCATCGTTGACGGCGGCCGACAGGTCGCCGGCGCGCAACGCCAGCGGATCGGTCTTGCCACCCGCGCCGCCGCACAACAGCATGGGAATCCCCAGCGCCCGTGCATGCAGGATCATGGCGATCTTGGCCGTGGCCTGGTCGGTGCAGTCGATGATGGCGCTGTAGGGGCCGGGCAGCACTTGCGCGACGTTTTCCGGAGAAACGAAATCGTCCACACGAGTCAGGCGGCATTCGGGATTGATGGCCAGGATGCGTTCGGCCATGGCATCCACCTTGGATTGTCCCAGGGTTTCCGTGAGCGCATGGATCTGCCGGTTGACGTTGGATTCGGCGATGTGGTCCAGGTCGATCAGCGTCAGGGCGCCGACGCCGCAGCGGGCCAGCGCTTCCACCGTCCACGAGCCTACGCCGCCCAGGCCGGCGACGGCGATGTGGGCGTTCTGGAGGCGGGCGGGAGCGTCGGGGCCGTAGAGGCGGGACAGGCTGCCGAAGCGGCGGGCGATGTCGGCTTTTTCTTCTGGAGCGGTCATGGGGGGTATTTTATATGGGCGCGGGGTTGGGTTCTTGAGCCGCGCGCTGCGGGGCAGGCGGGGGATGGCGGGGCTACGATTGCGGTCCGGAGCGTTCGCTCCGGACTGCCCCGGCCTCAACCTCGTACGCCTTCGGCTCCCTTCGGTTTCCGGCGGGCGCATCTACACGCCCCGCCATCCCCCGCCTGCCCCGCAGCACGCTCATGATGAGGTTTAACCGCGGTTGCCGTGGAGGGCGGAGTGCTTAGCGTGGTTGCGCACATCGGGGGGAAATGGAGGATCTTGCGGGGCCCGCCTCAAGCCGGCCGCGCGGGCGGCCTTTTGAGGCTTACGTGGTGTCTTGCGTCAGGCGCATTCAATGGCGCTGACGTTCAAAGAAAATCAGCGCCCATTGGTATCGACGGAGCCGTTCATTGCCAGGGCAGCATCGTCGCCGCCTAGCGCCTGGTAGACCTTTACCTGGTTGATCAGGCGGTTCAACGCGTTCTCATCCCGCGCAATCTCCGCCGTCCGCCGTTTCTCCTGGGCGTCCAGCCAGAACCTCAGCGACACCGATCCTGCTCGGTAGCGTACCTCGTACAGTCGCTCCGCCTCGCGCGCCGCCGTCAGGGACGCTTCCAACTGCTCCGCCTGCAGGCGCAACTGGGTGCGGTTCGACAGCGCGTTCTCCACATCCGCCATCGCCTGGTACAAGGCCTGCCGGAAGCTCACCACCCGTTCGTCGAAATCCGTGCGCGACACCTTCAGATTCAGGTTCAGGCGGTTGAATTGCAGGAACGGCAGCGTCAGCGCCCCCGTCAGCGTGCCCACCGGGTTCTGCAGCACATTCGACAGAGTCGGGCTGGTGCTGCCCAGCGCGCCGGTCAGGTTCAGCGTTGGATAGAAACTGGCGCGGGCCGCGTCGATGTTGGACAACGACTCCCGCAGGCGCAGTTCGGCGGCGCGCAGGTCGGGGCGGCGGCCCAGCAGTTCGGCCGGCACCCCTTCGCGCGCCTGCGGCAGCGGGTACTGCGGCAGGCGTTGCGGGTCGGCCATGGTGCGGTCGGGCGGGCCGTCGAACAGAATCGCCAGCGCGTTCACGTATTCCACGCGCTGCTGCACCAGCAGCGCGTGCGCCGCCTGCTGGCTGGCCACGGTCTGTTCGGCCTCGGCCACTTCCAACGCCGAGGCGCCGCCGGCGGCATATTGCGCGCGCACCAGTTCCTGCGTCTTGCGGGCGTAGGCGATGCTTTCCAGGCTGTTGGCGATGCGCTGGTTGATGAAGGCGGTCTGCCAGTACAGCGTGGCGGTGGTGCCCACCAGCGACAGCGCCGAACTCTGGCGGTCCTGCTCGCTGGCCAGCGCCTCCCATTCGGCGGCGTCGAGCTGGCGCGACAGCTTGCCCCACAGGTCGACCTCGTAGCCGATCGACAATTCGGCGCTGTTGCTGCGCGTGATTTCGCGTTCGCCGCGCAGGTTGCGCGCGCGCGTCACGTTGCCGGTGCCGGACAGTTGCGGGATCAGTTGGTCCTGCGCCAGCCCGGCCTGCAATTGCGCGCGGCGCACGCGGATGGCGGCGGCGGCCAGGTCGTTGTTGCGCGCCAAGGCGCCGTCGACCAGGCTGTCGAGCACGGGGTCGTTGAAGTTGCGCCACCAGGCGCCGCCGGCGGCCAGCGCGTTGGCGGGCGCGTCGGCGCCGTGGCTCCAGGCGGCCGGGGCCTGCGTCGCGGGAGTCTGGTAATCGCTCTTGAGCAAGCCGCCACAGCCGGCCAGGGCCAGCACCAGGGCCAGGGCGCCGGGTTTGAGGATCAGGGAAACAGCTTTCATCGTTTTCATTCCCGGGCCAGGGCCTCGACGGGATCCAGACGCGCCGCGTTGCGCGCCGGGAGATAACCAAACAGCACACCGATCAGGGTCGAGCAGGTGAATGCCGCCACCATCGACGCGGTGGAATAGATCATGCGGAAGGAACCGCCGGTCGCTTTCGAGACCAGCACGCCCAGGCCCAGCGACAGTGCGATGCCCACGGCGCCGCCAATCAGGCAGACCAGCACGGCTTCGATCAGGAACTGCTGCATGATGTCGCTGCGACGCGCGCCGACCGCCATGCGCACGCCGATCTCGCGGGTACGCTCGGTCACCGACACCAGCATGATGTTCATGACGCCGATGCCGCCCACCATCAGCGAGATCAGCGCGATCAGCGATACCAGCAGCGTCATGGTGGCCGTGGTGCGCTCGATGGTCTTGCGGATCGCATCGGTGTTGAAGACGAAGAAATCCTTCACCACGTGGCGGCGCAGCAGCACCTTGGTGATGGCCTGCTCGGCCGCCGCTGGCGGCGCGGCATCATTGACGCGCACCGTGATGCTCTTGAGGTGCTGCTGCCCCAGCACGCGCGACAGCGCCGTGGTGTAGGGGATCCACACGTTCAGGGTCTCGTTGTTGCCGAACACGGTGTCGTTCTTCTTGGTGACGCCGATCACTCGAGCCGGCATCGACCCCAGGAACACCACCTGCCCGATCGGGTCGGTGTGCGAGCCGAACAGGGTCTTGCGGGTGCTCTCGTCGATCACCACTTCCTGGGCGCGCCGCGTCACGCTGGTGGCATCGAAGAACTTGCCCTGCGCCAGCTTGACGGCGCGCACCCGGAAATACTGCTCGCCCACGCCCTGGATCGAGCCATTCACCGCCACGTTGCGATAGCGCAGCGTGTTGCTGGTGGAAACCTCGGGCGTGACGCTGTCCACATACGATTCACGCGACAGCGCCTCGGCATCGGCCGGCACCAGGGTGCGGATGGTCAGGGCCTTTTCGTCGCCGAAGTCCTTGCCCGGAAACACTTCGACGGTATTGGTGCCGATCTCGCTGATGTCCTCCAGGATCTTCTGGCGCGAACCTTCGCCCAGCGCCACTACCGATACCACCGCGGCGATGCCGATGATGATGCCCAGCATGGTCAGCGAGGTGCGCAGGCGGTGCGCGTTCATGGCCAGCAGCGCCATGCGCAGCGCTTCGCCGCAGCGGTCCAGGTAGGCCTGCCAGGCCGGCCGCGGCGGCAGCGGCGCCGCTTCCTCGCGCTTGACCTCGATGCGCGGGGCATCGGGGTTGCGCCGGTCCGAGACGATCTCGCCGTCGCTGATCTCGATGATGCGCTGCGCGTGCCGCGCCACGTTCATGTCGTGGGTGACCAGGATGATGGTGTGGCCGGCGGCGTTCAGTTCCTCCAGGATGCGCAGCACTTCCTGGCCGGTGTGCGTGTCCAGCGCGCCGGTGGGCTCGTCGGCCAGGATGATATCGCCGCCGTTCATCAGCGCGCGGGCGATGCTCACGCGCTGCTGCTGGCCGCCGGACAACTGGCCGGGCCGATGGCCGCTGCGGTCGCCCAGGCCAAGGCGCCGCAACAATTCCGCGGCGCGTTCCAGGCGCGCCTCGCGGCGCTTGCCGGCGTAGACGGCCGGCACTTCGACGTTGCCCTGCGCCGTCAGGTCGGACAGCAGGTGGTAGCGCTGGAAGATGAACCCGAAATGCTCGCGGCGCAACTCGGCCAGTTCGTCCGGGTCCAGTTCGCCGGTGCTGCGGCCGCCGATACGGTAGTCGCCGCTGGTGGCGCGGTCCAGGCAGCCCAGGATGTTCATCAGAGTCGACTTGCCCGAGCCCGACGCGCCGACGATGGCGACCATCTCCCCGGCCTCGATGGTCAGGTCGATGTTCTTGAGGACGGCGATGGTCTGCTCGCCCGCGGGAAACTCGCGCCGGACCCCGGACAGCGAAATCAACGGTTCGGCCATGTCAGCGTCCCGCCGCGGCGGCCACCGGCGCGGCGTCGGCCGACACCACGCGCTCGCCCACCTCCAGGCCCTCCAGCACTTGCGCCTGCACGTTGTTGTTCATGCCGATTTTGACCTGCCGGGTCTCGGTCTGGTTGTTCTTGCCGACCACGCGGACCGCATAGCGGCCGTCCTCGCCGCGCTTGCCCAGGGCCGAGGCCGGCACCACCACGGCGTCGCGCGCCTCGCCCAGCACGATGGAAACCTGCGCGGTCATGGAAATTCGCAGCTTCTCGTCCGGGTTGGGCACGTCGAACAGGCCGTTGTAGTAGACCGCCGCGCTGGTCGAATTGGCGCTGGACGAGGTCAGCGACGCGGTCGCGTCGTCCTTCTGGATCGAGTCCGGCGCCGGCTCCACCGCGCGCAGCGTGGCGTGGTAGCGCTGGTCGGGTTCGCCCAGGATGGTGAAGTACACCGGCAGGCCAGGCTTGACGCGGGTCACGTCGGCCTCGGAGATCTGCGCCTTGACGGTCATGGTGGCCACCTGGGCCACCTTGATGATGGTGGGCGCGCTCTGGATCGCGTTGACGGTCTGGCCTTCCTTGGTCACCACCGCCACCACTACGCCATCGATCGGCGAGACGATGCGGGTGTAGCCCAGGTTGACCTTGGCCTTGTCGACTTCGATCTCGGCCTGCACGATCTGGGCGTCGAGCGCGGCGATGTCGGCGCGCGTCACGCCCAGCGTAGCCTCGGCAGCTTCGTAGTTCTCGCGCGAGCTGGCATCGGCCGCGAGCATCTGGCGCTGGCGCCGGAAGGCCAGCTCGGCCTGCTTCAGAGTCGCCACCTTGGCGGCGCGCTCGGCCCGGCGGGTCTGCAAGGCGGCCTGGGCGGTGCGCAGGTCGTTCTGCTGGGTCAGGTCATCGATCTCCGCAACCAGTTGGCCGCGCGTCACGCGGTCGCCCAGCGCCACTTTCAGCGACTTCAACTGGCCGGTGGCCTGCGCGCCGACGCTGACGCGCTCGATCGCGTCCATCGTGCCGCTGGCCAGCACGCTGTCCTCGAGATTGCCGCGCACGACTTCGGCAACGGCAAAAGTGGGGGGTGGTGGCGACGAGAAGAACGCGGCGCGGACACCGAAGACGATGACTACGAGTACGACGGCGATCAGGGCATAACGCTGGACTTTGCTGCGAGGTTTTTTCATTGAACCAGTTCGAAGGAGGTGGCGGAGACATGGTCCGTCACTCGAATAACTCAATACGGGTCGGGCCGGCGATACTTGCCCGACAACCAGCCCATCCTAAACGGCGATGGCGGGGCAAACCATGGCCAATCTGTGGCGAAAGGGTGAAAAACGGTAAAGCGGGCCACATAGCGCAACAGCCAGGAGCATTGCTCCGTTGCATCAACGATACATCCGTTGCGGCGCATTCGCGCTTGCATCACTGCGATTCCTGCCGGCAACGTGATGTCATCTTGCCGCATCCTCGCTCCAGATGCGCCATAGTTAGCGCCTATCCCGCCACCCCAGCGGCTTCTGGATTGCGGCAGCGCAAAATATCCACGCCTCGACATAGGGGGACGATAGGGACAGAATGAATGCAGTTAAGCCGTATCCGTGTCCAATCCCCCTCCTTCCCCCTCTGCTCACAACGCCGCCCCGGAGTTTTCCGGGGCGGCGTTATTGTGCGTGCTGGCCATGTTGAACCACGTGGCGCTCACCGGGGGACGGATTACGGTATCCCTGACGGCGCTGCAGATGGGCTTGTCGACCTTCAAGGTCGGCACGCTGGTGGCGGTGTTCGCGGTGCTGCCGATGCTGTTCTCGGTGCGGGCCGGGCGCTGGGTAGACCGGGTCGGCATCGTGCGCCCGCTGGTCATCGGCACCTCGCTGGTGGCGACCGGCACGGCGCTGCCATTCCTGTCGCAAACCCAGTTCGCCCTGCTGGTGGCCTCGTGTTGCATCGGTATCGGCTTCATGTTGCACCAGGTGGCCACGCAAGACCTGCTCGGACATGCCGAACCGACCCGGCGCCTGCGCAATTTCTCGCTGATGTCGCTGGCCCTGGCCGGCTCGGGTTTCTCGGGGCCGCTGATCGCCGGCCTGGCGATCGACAACCTCGGCACCCGGCTGGCCTTCGGCCTGCTGACACTGGGCCCGCTGCTCTCCGCCAGCGGCCTCTACGTGCTGCGTCACCAATTAAGGGCGGTGGATTCGCAACTGGCCGGTGCCAGGCAGGCCCAGCGCCGCCGCGTGACCGAGCTGCTGGCGGTCCCGGCGCTGCGCCGCATCCTGATGGTCAATACGATCCTGTCCGGGGCCTGGGACACACACCTGTTCGTGGTGCCCATCTTCGGCGTCGCCATCGGCCTGTCCGCCACCACCATCGGCGTCATTCTTGCGTCCTTCGCGGCGGCAACATTCGTCATCCGCCTGGTATTGCCGCTTATCCAGCGCCGGGTGCGCTCCTGGACCCTGGTCCGGGCAGCCATGGCCACCGCCGCAATCGACTTCATGCTTTACCCGCTTTTCACCGACGTTGGCGTCCTGATCGTGCTGTCGTTCATTCTCGGGCTTGCGCTGGGATGCTGCCAACCGAGTATGCTTTCATTGTTGCACCAGCATTCCCCGCCGGGCCGCGCCGCCGAAGCCGTGGGCTTGCGGATGGCGCTGATCAACGGGTCCCAGGTGTCGCTGCCGCTGACCTTCGGCGCGCTGGGCGCGGTCATCGGCGTCGCGCCGCTGTTCTGGGCCTATTCCGTCGCCCTGATGGCCGGTGGCTGGGCCAATCGCAACCCCCCGCTCGAGTCTGACCGGAAATCGTAGTCGTGAACATGCAGTCTTCTTCTCCCGTGGCCGGCGCCAGCCTGCCTTTCCGCCTGTGGACCCCCGAAGAGCGGCAGGCCTCCCTGCAGGACGCCTTGCGGCACTGGCAGGACGGCGAGGACGTCTGGGTATATGGGTACGGATCGCTGATCTGGCGCCCCGACTTCGATTTCGAGGAACGCCGCCTGGCCACCCTGCGCGGCCATCACCGCGCGCTGTGCCTGTGGTCGCGGGTCAACCGCGGCACGCCGGAATGTCCCGGGCTGGTGTTCGGCCTGGATCGCGGCGGCTCCTGCCGTGGCGTGGTCTACCGCCTGGCGGGCCGCCAGGTGCCGACCTACTTCCCGGCGCTGTGGGACCGCGAGATGTCGACCGGGGCCTATCTGCCGCGCTGGATCAACTGCAGTACCGAGGCCGGGCCGGTGCGCGCCCTGGTCTTCATCATGAACCGCGACAATCCCGCCTATATCCGCGCCCTGCCCGAGGCCGAGCTGCTGGCCATCGTGCGCCGCGCCGCCGGCCGCTACGGCCCCTGCACCGATTATGTGGTGCAGACCGCCCAGGCGCTGCGCGCCGCGGGCATCCACGATGCCCGCCTGGACGCCATCGCCCGGCGCCTGGAACAGGACGGCCACAGCCTGCCCGAGGGCGCCTGAAGCGGCTGCGGCGCCCTCGCGCCGCCAGAATTTCGCCGGTCCCTGCGCGGGGTCAATGAGGGGAGCGTGTCCGCGGCGGTATAAACTGCTTGTCATCAACGCTGAAACAAACGCCCCATGTCTGTCTCCGATCTGCGTCAAAGCTACGAAAAGAACGTGCTGCTGGAAAGCGAGGCGGCCGCGTCCCCGTTCGAGCAGTTCACCCGCTGGTTCGACGAGGCCCTGGCCGCCAAGGTGCCCGAGCCCAATGCCATGACCCTGGCCACCGTCGACGCCGACGGCCAGCCCAGCGCCCGCATCGTCCTGGTCAAGGGCTTCGACGAGCACGGTTTCACGTTCTTCACCAATTACGAGTCGCGCAAGGGCGCCGACCTGCTGGCCGAGCCGCGCGCCTGCCTGCTGTTTTTCTGGCAGCCCCTCGAGCGCCAGGTGCGCATCGAGGGCGTGGTGGAAAAAGTGCCGGCCGAGGAGTCGGACGCCTACTATCACAGCCGCCCGGCCGGTTCGCGCATCGGCGCCTGGGCCTCGCGCCAGAGCCAGCCCATCACCCGCGCCGAGCTGGAAGCCCGCGAGCAGGAATTCCGCGCCCGCTACGGCGACCAGCCGCCGCGCCCGCCGCACTGGGGGGGCTACCGCCTCAAGCCCACTGCCATGGAATTCTGGCAAGGCCGGCCTTCGCGCCTGCACGACCGCCTGCGCTATGCCGCCGACGGCCAGGGCTGGAAGATCGAACGCCTGTCGCCTTGACGCCGCCGGGCGCCGCGCGTCGCCGCGGCGTCCGCCCCATCTCTCACTTGCATGCCAGCCTCCTCCCCTGATTTCGACGCCGCCTTTTTCCGTACCGCGCTGGGCCGCTACGCCACCGGTGTGACGGTCGTGACCACCGCCGACCTCGATGGCGCGCCCATCGGGCTCACGGTCAGTTCCTTCAATTCGGTCTCGCTGAACCCGCCGCTGGTGCTTTGGAGCCTGTCGCGCAATTCCTCGTCGCTGGCCGCTTTCGAGCAGTGCCAGCGCTATGTCGTCAACGTGCTGGGCGCCGGACAGATCGCTCTGGCGCGGCGCTTTGCCACCGGCAAGACGCCCGATCGCTATGCCGGCCTGACCGTGCACCACGCGCCGGGCGGCACCCCGATGCTGGACGGCCATTGCGCCGCCTGGTTCGAATGCCACAACCGCAGCCGTTACATCGAAGGAGATCACGTCATCATGGTGGGAGAAGTCGAACGTTGCGGACATAGCGGCGAACCGCCGCTGGTCTTTCATGCCGGCGGATTCGACCTGACGCCGGCAGGCGCGCGCAGCGAGGGGAAGGTTTCGTGAGCGTCGATATCGATTGCGTCGTGATCGGCGCCGGCGTGGTCGGGCTGGCCATTGCCCGCGCCCTGGCCCAGTCGGGGCGCGAAGTGCTGGTGGCCGAGGCCACCGAGGCCATCGGCACCGGCACCAGCTCGCGCAACTCCGAAGTGATCCACGCCGGCATCTATTACCCGGCAGGCAGCCTCAAGGCCCGCCTGTGCGTGCGCGGCAAGCACCTGCTGTACGCCTATTGCGCCGAGCGCGGCATCCCGCACAAGCGGCTGGGCAAGCTGATCGTGGCCACCGACCACGAGCAGGCCGCCCAGTTGGCAAGCATCGCGAAGCGCGCCCGCGCCAATGGCGTGGACGACCTGCAGTTCATTGCCGGCGAGGACGCCATGCGGCTTGAGCCCGCCCTGCGCTGTACCGCCGCACTGGTGTCGCCGTCCACCGGCATCGTCGACAGCCATGCCTTGATGCTGGCCTACCAGGGCGATGCCGAGAATGCCGGCGCGCAATGCGTGTTCCACACGCCGCTGGTCTCCGGCCGGGCCTGCCCCGAAGGCGGATTCGAGCTGCAATTCGGCGGCGACGAGGCCATGAACCTGCGCTGCAACGTGCTGATCAATTCCGCCGGCCTGCAGGCCCCGGCCCTGGCGCGCCGCATCGAGGGCGTGCCGGCCGCCAGCATCCCCACCGACTACCTGTGCAAGGGCAGCTATTTCACGCTGTCCGGCCGGGCGCCGTTCTCGCGCCTGATCTACCCCGTGCCGCAACACGCCGGCCTGGGCGTGCACCTGACGCTCGACATGGGCGGCCAGGCCAAGTTCGGCCCCGACACCGAATGGGTCGGCACCGAGGACTACACCATCGACCCGGCGCGCGCCGAGGTTTTCTACGCCGCCGTGCGCAGCTATTGGCCGGCGCTGCCGGACGACGCCCTGACGCCCGGCTACACCGGCATCCGCCCCAAGATTTCCGGTCCGCACGAACCGGCCGCCGACTTCGTCATCGCCGGACCGGCCACGCACGGCGTGCCCGGCCTGGTGAACCTGTTTGGCATAGAATCGCCCGGATTGACCTCCAGCCTGGCGCTGGCGGAAGAAACCCTGGCGCGCCTGGCGGATGCCGCTTCCTCCCCTTCTTTTCCCTGAACAATGCAGCACAACGACTACATCCTGACCCTGTCCTGCCCCGACCGCACCGGCATCGTCTTCCGCGTCAGCGGCCTGTTGTTCGAATCGGGTTGCAACATCCTCGATTCGCAGCAGTTCGGCGACGAGGAAACCGGCCGCTTCTTCCTGCGGGTGCACTTCGACCTGCCGGCCGGCGAAGCCCCGGACGCCCTGCGCGCCCGCCTGGACGAGATGGCGGCCGAGTACGGCATGGAATTGCAGTTGCACGACGCGCGCCGCAAGGAACGCCTGCTGATCATGGTCAGCAAGCAGGGCCACTGCCTGAACGACCTGCTGTTCCGCGTCCACAGCGGCCAGTTGCATGCCGACGTGGCTGCCATCGTCTCCAACCACAACGACTACGCCGGCCTGGCGGCATCCTACGGCATTCCGTTCCACCATCTGCCGGTCACGCCCGACACCAAGGCCGAGCAGGAACGCCAGGTGCTGGCGCTGGTGGACCGCTACGACATCGACCTGGTGGTGCTGGCACGCTACATGCAGATCCTGTCGGCCGAAATGTGCCAGGCCCTGAACGGCCGTGCCATCAATATCCACCACAGCTTCCTGCCCAGCTTCAAGGGCGCGCGGCCGTACCACCAGGCGCATGCGCGCGGCGTCAAGATCATCGGCGCCACCGCCCACTTCGTGACCTCGGACCTGGACGAAGGGCCGATCATCGACCAGGACATCGAGCGCGTCGATCACACCATGACGGCGCAGGACCTGACCCAGGTCGGCAGCGACATCGAATCACTGGTGCTGTCGCGCGCCGTGCGCAGCCACGTCGAGCACCGCATCCTGCTCAACCGCAACAAGACCGTGGTGTTCCGCTAGGCGCGTGTCTGGCCCCGCCCGCGATGGCGGGGCGCCCAGCCTTGTGAAGGCCGGCCACCTGGCCGGCGATTTTCCTTCCCGCGCGCTACGCCGGAAACTGCCGTTCGACCAGAGCCAGCGCCTTGTCCTGCAGCGGCGTGCGCTCGGCCCGCGGCCAGATCACCTGGCTGACCGAGCGCGCCTGGTGCTCGAAGGCAATGAAGCGCGTGCCCGCCAGGCCGCTGCGCGACAGGCACGACGGCACGATCGACACCCCCAACCCCTGCGACACCAGCGAGGCCACGCTCAGCCAGTGACGCACCTCATGGCGCACCACCGGCATGAAGCCCGCTCCGACGCACAGCGACAGCACGGTCTCGTAGTAGCTGGGCGAGGCGGCGCGGGCGAAGAACACGAAGTCATCGGCAGCCAGGTCCGCCAACGCCAATAAGCGCCGCCCTGCCAACGGGTGGCTTTGCGGCAGGCACACCACGAAGGGCTCGGCCATCAGGTCGCGCGCCGCCACGCCGGCCGGCACTGGATTGGCATGGATGAAGCCCAGGTCCTGCTCGCCACGCCGCACCGCCTCGATCTGGTCGTGCGAGTTCAGCTCGGTCAGCACGTGCTCCACGTCCGGCAGCTCGGCCCGCATCGACCCGAGCAACGCCGGCAGTCCGCGATACAGCATCGACCCCACGAAGCCGATGCGCAGCCGGCCACGCAGACCGGCGTCGACCCGCTGCACCAGCGTGCGCACGTCCTCGGCCTGGCGCAGCAGGGTCTGCGCTTCGCGGTACAGCACCTGGCCGGCGGCAGTCAGCTCCACCTGCCGGCTGGTGCGCGCCAGCAGGCGCGCGCCGACGTTGTCCTCGAGCTGGCGGATGGCGTAGCTCAAGGGCGGCTGGGAGATATGCAGGCGCGCGGCGGCGCGGCTGAAATGGCGCTCTTCGGCCACGGCAATGAAATAGCGCAGCAGGCGTGGATCCAGGTCCAATGGCTCTCCTCCCAGGGCGGACCGGCTGGCGGCGCCCGAGATCAATATTTTTTTTGGATAGGTCTACATTAAAACGGTATTTGTATAGATTAATCCATCATCGCACCATGCCAGCGATTCCCTTTTTGCGCAGGATGCCGCCATGGATACCCCCGCCCAGCCCGTCGCCGCCACCGCCACGCCCATCCCGGACGCGCGCGGCCTGAACCTGTTCCGCGCCGATCCCTACGCCGCGCCGCTGGCCCAGCGCTACCTGCCGCCCGCACTGCACGCGCATCTGCTGCCGCACCTGGATCGCCTGGGCGCCCTGGCCGGCGGCCTGATGGACGAACTGGCGGCCACCGCCGACAAGCATCCCCCGACCCTGTCGGTGCGCAGCCGCGCCGGCGCCGACGAGTCACGCATCGACAAGCACCCCGCCTATGTCGAACTGGAGCGCCTGGCCTACAGTGAATTCGGCCTGGCGGCGCTGTCGCACCGTGGCGGCGTGCTGGGCTGGCCCGAACCCATGCCGGCTGCCGCCAAGTACGCCCTGAGCCATCTTTTCGTGCAGGCCGAGTTCGGCCTGTGCTGCCCGGTCAGCATGACCGACTCGCTGGCCCGCACCCTGCGCAAATTCGGCGATCCGGCATTGGTCGAACGGGTGCTGCCGCAGGTCACCAGCCAGGACTTCGACACATTGCGCCAGGGCGCCATGTTCATGACCGAGCAGGGCGCCGGCTCGGATGTCAGCGCCACCGAAGTGACGGCCACCAGCCAGGAGGACGGCAGTTGGCGCATCCACGGCGACAAATGGTTCTGCTCCAACCCCGACGCCGGCTTCGCCATGGTGCTGGCGCGCAGCGAAAGCGTGCCCGGCCTGAAAGGCGTGTCGCTGTTCCTGTTGCCGCGCGATCTGGCCGACGGCTCGCATAACCACTACCGCATCCTGCGCCTGAAGGACAAGCTCGGCACCCGCTCCATGGCCAGCGGCGAGATCCGGCTGGAAGGCGCGGTGGCCTGGCTGGTGGGCGAGCGCGGCAAGGGCTTCAAGCACATGGCCGACATGATCAACAACTCGCGCCTGTCCAATGGCATGCGCGCCGCCGGCCTGATGCGCCGCGCCGTCACCGAGGCGGTCTACGTGTCGCGGCACCGCCGCGCCTTCGGCAAGCGCCTGATCGACATGCCGCTGATGCAGCGCCAATTGGTCAAGATGACGGTGTGGGCGGAGCAGGCGCGCAGTGTCATGTTCCAGACCGCCCGCGCGCTGGCCGACGCCGACCAGGGCCGGGGCGATCCGGCCCTGGCGCGCATCCTGACGCCGCTGATCAAGTTCCGCGCCTGCCGCGATGCCCGCAAGGTCACCGGCGACGCCATGGAAGTGCGGGGCGGTTGCGGCTACATCGAGGAATGGACCGAGCCGCGCCTGGTGCGCGATGCGCACCTGGGCTCGATCTGGGAAGGCACCAGCAATATCGTCGCGCTGGACGTGCTGCGCGCCATCAGGAAGGAAGGCTCGCTGCCGGCGCTGCAACGCCATGTCGACCAGTTGCTGGCCGAGGGCGTGCCCTGCCCGCCGCCGCTGGCCACGCTGCAGGCCGACGCGCTGCGGCAGACCTATGCCCTGGCCGAACGCGCCGCGCGGGAAGGCCGTGACGAACTGGCGCGCCAGGCGGCCTCGCTGCTGTATCACGCTGTGTCGATGGCGGCACTGCGCTGGGAAGCGGCGGGCGCGGGCCTGGCCAGCCGCGCGCTGCTGGCCGACCAGGTATTGCTGCATCGCCTGGCGCCGCGCGACCCCTACGCCATCCCGGCCGACGAAAGCGCCGCCTGCCGCGGCATTCTGCAAGACGCGCTGTAATACGGCGCCCCCGACGCCGGCGGCACAGCCGGCGCGCCCACACCACTGGAGACTCCCATGAAACGCCTGTTCACCCCCTTGCTGCTGGCGGCCGCCGCCATTACCGCCGCGCCGCCGGCGCTGGCTGCCGATGCGTATCCGTCGCGCCCGGTCACGCTGGTCGTGCCCTTTCCCCCCGGCGGCCCCACCGACGCCCTGGCGCGCCGCCTGGCCGAAAAGCTCAAGCAGCCGCTGGGCCAGACCGTGATCGTCGAGAACCGCAGCGGCGCCGGCGGCAACATCGGCTCGGAATACGTCGCCAACGCCAAGCCGGACGGCTACACCCTGCTGTTCGGCACCTCGGGGCCGCTGGCCATCAACATCAGCCTGTACAAGAACCAGGGCTACAACCCCCAGACCAGCTTCGCCCCCATCATCCGCATCGGCCACCTGCCCAATATCCTGGTGGTGAACCCGTCGGTGCCGGCCAAAAACGCGCAGGAACTGATCGCCTACGCCAAGAAGAATCCGGACAAGCTGAGCTACGCGTCGTCCGGCAACGGCGCGTCCTCGCACCTGGCCGGCATCCTGTTCAACCAGATGGCCGGCACCCGCATCATGCACATCCCCTACAAGGGCACCGGCCCGGCGCTCAACGATCTGCTGGGCGGGCAGGTGTCGATGTCATTCACTGACATCCTGACCGCGCTGCCGCACATCAAGGCCGGCAAGCTGCGTGCCATCGGCCTGGCCAGCGCCCAGCGCTCGGACGCGCTGCCCGACCTGCCGACGCTGTCCGAGCAAGGGCTGGACGGCTACGACGTCAGTGTGTTCTTCGGCATTGTCGCGCCCAAGGATACGCCGGCGGACACCGTGGCCAAGCTGAACCAGGCATTCAGGGCGGCCCTCTCGGACCCGGCGATCGAACAGACCCTGCACAGCCAGGGCATCGTGCGCGCGCAGGACCAGACCCCGCAAGGCCTGTCCGCGTTCATCGCCACCGAAGTGCCCAAGTGGCGCACGCTCATCAAGAGCGCCAACGTTTCCATCGACTGACCGCAGAGGCGCCATGGCTCCCAAGCTACCCGACGCCGGCGCTCTCGCCGGCTGCAAAGTGATCGACCTGTCGCGCGTGCTGGGGGGGCCTTACTGCACCCAGATACTGGCCGACCATGGCGCCGACGTGCTCAAGATCGAACCGCCCGGCGGCGACGAAACGCGCGGCTGGGGCCCGCCTTTCCTGGGCGACACGGCTTCGTACTTCGTCGGCGTCAACCGCAACAAGCGCGGCATGACCCTGGACCTGTCGCAAGCGGCGGGCCAGGACCTGCTGCGCCACCTGCTGGCCGACGCCGACGTACTGGTCGAGAACTTCAAGCCCGGCACGCTGGAGAAATGGGGGCTGGGCTACGACACGCTGAGCCAGCGCTTTCCGGCGCTGATCCACTGCCGCGTCAGCGGCTTCGGCGCCGACGGACCGCTGGGAGGACTGCCCGGCTACGACGCCTGCGCCCAGGCCATGTGCGGACTGATGAGCGTGAACGGCGAGGCCGACGGCGAGGCCATGCGCGTCGGCCTGCCGGTGGTGGACATGGTGACCGGCCTGAACGCCGCGGTGGCCATCCTGCTGGCCCTGAACGAGCGCGTGCGCAGCGGGTTGGGCCAGTTCCTCGACATCACGCTGTACGATTGCGCGCTGTCGCTGCTGCACCCGCACGCGCCCAACTACTTCTACAGTGGCAGGACGCCGCGCCGCAGCGGCAATGCGCACCCCAACATCGCCCCTTACGAAACGCTGCCGACCGCCAGCGGGCCGATATTCCTGGCGGTCGGCAACAACCGCCAGTTCGCGCTGCTGGCGCAGGTGCTGGACGCGCCGGCCCTGGCCGCGGACCCGCGCTATGCCGCCAATGCCGACCGGCTGGCGCACCGGCAGGCACTGCGCGACGACCTGACGGCGCTGCTGGCGCCGCACGACGCGGCGGCGCTGGCCGACCGCCTGCTGCGCGCCGGCGTGCCGGCGGCGGCGGTGCAAACGGTGGACCAGGCGCTGGCGCACCCGCATACCCGGCATCGCGGCATGGTGCTGGAACAGGGCGATTATCGCGGCGTCGGCTCTCCGATCAAGCTGTCGCGGACCCCTGCCACACTGCGCAGCCTGCCGCCGGACCTGGCGCCGTCCAAACCCTAGCCGCCCACTGCCAGCCCCTCGCGGCGTGGGTCGGCCCCGCCCTGCAGGCCATCGCGGTCGATCACGATGCCATGGATGCCGCTGGGGAAGTCGGTGATCTTCACGCGATGCCCCATGCGCTCGAGCGCCGGCGCCAGCGCCTCCAGCGCGGTGCCCTTCTCCAGCTCGGTCTCCTTGTTGCGGCTGCCCATGTTGGGCAGGGCGGCCGCGGCCTGGATGTCGAGTTTCCAATCAAGCACCGCCACGATGGTCTTGGCCACGTAGTTGATGATGGCGCTGCCGCCCGGCGACCCCACCAGCAGATAGGGCTTGCCATCGCGCAGCACGATCATCGGCGCCATGGCGCTGCGCGGGCGTTTGCCCGGCTCGACGCGGTTGGCCACTGGCCGGCCTTCGGGATCCTGGAACGACGATGAAAAGTCCGTCATTTCATTGTTCAGCAGGAAGCCGCGCACGAAGATCTTGCTGCCGAATTCGTTCTCGATGGTGGTGGTCATCGACAGCGCATTGCCGTCGCGGTCCACCGCCACCAGGTGGCTGGTGGATGGCCGCTCCAAGGCATTGCCGCGCCCCGGCGCCAGCAGCCCGCCCTCGGGATCGCCGGGCAGCGCGACCTTCATGCTGCGATCGGGACGGATCAGCGCGCCGCGCGCGCGCAGATAGTCGGGATCCAGCATGGCAGGCACCGGCACGTGCGCGAAATCCGGATCGGCCACATAGAAATCCCGGTCGGCGAAAGCCAGCCGGCCCGCCTCGGCGAAGTAATGCACCGCCTCCACACTGCCCGGCGCGTAGCGGCCCATGGGGTATTGCTCCAGCTCGCCCAGGATCTGCAACACCGCGATCGGGCCGCTGCTGGGCGGGCCCATGCCGCACAATTCATAACCGCGATAGGCGCCGCAGACCGGATCGCGCTGGCGCGGCCGGTAGCCGGCCAGGTCGGCCAGCGTCAGGTCGCCCGGCATGGGGTGGGCGTGCACCGCCGCCACGATGTCACGCGCGATATCGCCCTGGTAGAAGGCGTCCGCGCCGCCCTGCGCCACCGCCCGCAGCGTGGCCGCGAAGGCCGGGTTCTTGAGCACGTGGCCGACCGGCCAGGCGCTGCCGTCGGGCGCATAGAAATACGCCGCGGCCGCCGGTTGGCGCGGCAGGGCCCGGTTGCCCGCCAGCAGCTTGTGCAGGCGCGGCGACACGGCAAAGCCCTGCTCGGCCAGGCGGATAGCCGGCTGGAACAGGTCGGCCCAAGGCAGCTTGCCCTGGCGCTTGTGCGCCAGCTCCAGGCCGCGCAACAAACCGGGTACGCCAACCGCCATGCCATTGTTGACCGCCTGCGCGAACGGCAGCGGCTTGCCGTCGGCGTCCAGGAACCGGTCTGGCCGCGCCGCGGCGGGCGCCGTCTCGCGGCTGTCGTAGGTCACGATGCGGCGATCCTTGGCCGAGTACACCACCATGAAGGCGCCGCCGCCGATGCCTGAGGATTGCGGCTCGACCAGATTCAACACCAGTTGCGTGGCGATGGCCGCATCCACCACGCTGCCGCCCCGGCGCAGCATCTCGGCGCCCGCCGCGCTCGCCAGGGGATTGGCCGCGACCATCATGAAATGCGGAGCGTGCACCAGCGCCCGCGCCTGGCTGCCGGTGGCGGCTTCGGGATTCAGGTCCTCGGTGGCGGCCGGCGACCGGGCCCAGGCGGGCACGGCCACGGCCAGCGTGGCGGCGGACAAGAGGGCGGCGGCGGCACGGCACACACGCATGACGGACTCCATGGTGACGCCGGCGGACCGGCATGGATGCCATGATAGACAAGGCCGCCGCCGCTGTCGCGCGCGCCGCGGCGCGCCGTAGAATGCCGTTTTGCGCCGAACTCCCGCCCGCCCATGCGCCTGCGCCATATCGAGATCTTCGAAGCCATCCGCCGTACTGGTTCCCTGACCCAGGCCGCGGCGGCGCTGCACATCACCCAGCCGGCGGCCAGCAAGCTGCTGGCCAGCGCCGAGGCCCAGCTAGGCTTCAAGCTGTTCGAACGCATCAAAGGCCGGCTGGTGGCCACGCGCGAGGCCGACATCCTCACGCCCGAGGTCACGCGCCTGAACCAGGACCTGGACAGCGTGCGCCGCCTGGCCGCCAGCCTGCGCGACCGCCCCCATGCCCACCTGCGACTGGGTTGCGCGCCGGCCCTCGGCCTCGGCCTGCTGCCCGGCGTGGTACGCGACAGCCGCGCCGCCCAGCCTGGCATCACTTTCGACATCCACACCTACCACAGCGCCGAACTGGTGCGCGGCATGCTGACGCGCGAACTGGACCTGGCCGTGACCTTCGATACCCACGACACGCCCGGCCTGACGCGGATCGAACTGGGCCACACCGAACTGGTGCACCTGGGCCGCGGCGAGGGCGGCGGCGGCCCGCTGGCGCTGGCCGACATCGCCGGCGACGCCCTGATCCTGCTGGACGCCAGCGATGCGGCGGGCGCGCTGCTGCAGATGGCGCTGGATGCCCAGGGCCTGGATCCGCGCGCGGCGGTGCGGGTGCAGACCCACTACGTCGCCTGCGCCCTGGCGCAGGCGGGCGCGGGCGATGCCATCGTCGACGCCATCACGGCCCAGGCCATGTTGCGCCCGGACATGCGGTTGCGGCGCCTGACGCCGCTGCTGCAAGTGCCGATCAGCGTGCTGGCACGCAGCCAGGATCCCCTGACGGCCCTGCAACGCGACCTGATCGAGCGCTTGCGCGCGGCCTGCGCGGCCAGCCAGGCCGCGCTGGAACCCCGGCGCGCCATGTAAAAAGCCCCCGCGCGCTGGAACCACGTCCAGCTTGCGGGGGCCTGAGCGCAAGGCGCGCCATGCCTGGCGGCGGACGGACTCGCGCCCGTGCCGCCCGCCCTGCGATCAGTCCAGCTTGATGTTCTGCTTTTTCACGACGTCCTTCGCCCAGTCGAATTGCTCCTTGATCTCCTTGGCGAATTCTTCCGGCGTGTTGCCCGACGGAGCCGAGCCCTGGTCATCCAGCGCCTTCACGACCTTCGGGTCCTTCAGGGCCACGACCGCCGCGTCGCGCAGCTTGTTGACCACTTCCATCGGGGTGCCCTTGGGCGCCAGCAGGCCATACCAGACCGGCTGGTTCAGGACCGGGAAGCCGGCTTCCTTGAAGGTCGGCACGCCCTTGAGGGTGGGAATTTCCTGCGGCCATGCGATCGCCATGGCGTTCAGCTTGCCCGCCTTGATCTGCGGCATCGACGAGGGCAGGTTGTCGAACAGGATTTCGATCTGACCGCCGACGGCGTCGGCCACGGCCGGGCCCGAACCCTTGTACGGCACGTGCACGATGTCGGTGCCGGTGGCCATCTTGAACGATTCGCCCATCAGGTGCAGCACGCCGCAAGTGCCCGAACTGCCGTACGAGTACTTGCCTGGGTTCTTCTTCAGTTCTTCGACGAAGCCCTTGAAGTCCTTGGCCGGGAACTTCGGATTCACCGCGACCACGTTGGCGGTGTTGGCGAAGTTGGTGACCGGCTGGAAGTCCTTGATCGGGTCGTAGGGCAGGTCGTTGGGACGGCAAGCCGGGTTGACGGCCATGGTCGAGACCGTGGCGATCGACAGCGTGTAGCCGTCCGGCTCGGCGCGCGCGGCTTCGGCCGCGCCGATGGCGCCACCGGCGCCGCCCTTGTTCTCGACGACCATGGGCTGGCCCAGCTCCTGGCTCATGCGCTGCGTCACCAGGCGCGCGATGATGTCGGTCGAACCGCCCGGCGCGAACGGAACGATGACGCGGATCGGCTTGTTGGGATAGGCGTCGGCGGCGTGAGCGGCGCCGACCGTGCCGGCGGCCAGCGCGATGGCGACAGCCAGGGAGCGAACTTTGATCATTGGTATGTTTCCTCCAAATATACGCGTCCGCGTGTGAACGGACCGTCTTGTGGCGCCCCCGTCTGTAGACGGATCGGCAGGTAGCGTCGGCGGGGCATCGCTTGGAATGCAGGGCAGAAAGCCGTGCTGATTATTGAGTTGCTTGTGGCACACGCGCCCGCCAGAATGACGGAGAATAGCAGCAAATGCTTACAGTCGCATAGCGTGCCGATCCCCGGCGGGCGCTCAGAAAAAACGCACACTCCATGTCGGTCGCACTGCTGGTTTTCCCTGATTTCATGCTGGTCGCGCTAGGTTGGGCGCTACGCCACAAATTGAATTTCTCGCGCGAATTCTTTGCCGGCACCGAGCGCCTGGTGTACTTCGTGCTGTTCCCCGCCCTGCTGTTCCAGGCCATTCTGCGCACGCCGATCAGCGCCGGCAACGCCGCGGTACTGTTGCAGGCCACCGCGGCGGTAATCGTCTCCGGCGTGGCCCTGTCGTGGCTGGCGGGCCCGCTGCTGAAGCCCTCGTCACTGGGCCTGGCCTCGTCGGCGCAATGCGGTTTCCGGTTCAACACCTATATCGGACTGGCCCTATCCGCCAGCCTGGGCGGCACGCAAGGGCAGACGGTAATGGCGCTGATCATCGGCTTCGCGGTGCCGATGGCCAACGTCGCCGCGGTGTACGGGTTGGCGCGCCACAATGGCGGCAATCTGCTGCGCGAGCTGGCGCGCAATCCTCTGGTGGTATCGACGCTGGCGGGCCTGGCGTGCAATCTGGCCGGGCTGCACCTGCCAGTGCCGGTGGACACGGTGCTGGCGCGGCTAGGCGCGGCGGCGATCGCGCTGGGGATCCTGTGCGTGGGGGCCAGCCTGGCCTGGGAAGGCGGCAAGGGCTACGGCCGCTTGATCGCATGGATGCTGGCGGTGAAGCTGGTGGCGCTGCCGCTGGTGGCGCTGGCCGTGGCCAGGGTGCTGGGGCTGGCGCCGCTGGAGGCGCGGATGCTGTTGCTGTTCGCGGCCTTGCCCACGGCGTCGGCGGCCTATGTGCTGGCGATGCGCATGGGCGGAGACGGGCGGATGGTGGCGGTGCTCATTTCCCTGGGGACGCTGTTTTCGGCGCTGACGATTCCGGGATGGCTGCTGCTGACGGGCAATGCCTGAGCGGCGCGATCACCGACGACACGGCGCGACGCGCATCGCCAGGAAAAACCGCCCCTCGCGGGGCGGCTCTGCCGGCGTCGCCAGGGATTACTTGCCGGCGTTCGTCATGCTCGACGGCACGACCCACTCGGCGAACTGGGCCTCGGTGACATAGCCCAGCGCCAGCGCCGATTCCTTCAGCGACAGGCCTTCCTTGTGCGCCTTCTTGGCGATCTGGGCGGCCTTGTCGTAGCCAATGTGCGGGTTCAGCGCGGTCACCAGCATCAGCGAGCGGTCGACCAGTTCGGCAATGCGTTCGCGGTTGGGCTGGATGCCCGCGGCGCAGTGCTGGTTGAAGCTCGCCATGCCGTCGGTCAGCAGGCGCACCGACTGCAGGAAGTTGTGGATCACCAGGGGCTTGTAGACGTTCAGCTCGAAGTTGCCACTGGCGCCGCCGATGTTGATGGCGACGTCGTTGCCCATGACCTGGGCGGCCAGCATGGTGATGGCTTCGCACTGGGTCGGGTTGACCTTGCCCGGCATGATGGAGCTGCCGGGTTCGTTTTCGGGAATGCTGATTTCGCCCAGGCCGGAACGCGGACCGCTGGACAGCCAGCGCACGTCGTTGGCGATCTTCATGAGGCCGGCGGCGAGCGACTTGAGCCCGCCGTGCGCGAACAACAGGCCCTCGTGCGAGGCCAGCGCCTGGAACTTGTTGGGCGCGGAAACGAACGCGGTTTCGGTGGCGTGGGCCAGTTCGGCCGAGACCTTGGCGGAAAACTGCGGATGGGCGTTCAGGCCGGTGCCGACCGCGGTGCCGCCGATGGCCAACTGATGCAGGCCCGGCAGCGTGGCGCGGATCTGCTGTTCGGCCAGGTCGAGCTGGGCGACGTAGCCGGACAGTTCCTGGCCCAGCGTCAGCGGGGTGGCGTCCTGCAGGTGGGTGCGGCCGATCTTGACGATGTCGTAGAACTCGGCGCTTTTGGCGGCGAAGGTGGCGCGCAGGGCCTTCAGGGCCGGCAGCAGGCGGTGCTCGACCTCGACCGCGGCCGCCACGTGCATGGCCGTGGGGAAGGTGTCGTTGGACGACTGCCCACGGTTGACGTGGTCGTTCGGGTGGACCTTGCGTTCCTCGCCGCGCACCCCGCCCAGCAGTTCCGAGGCGCGGTTGGCCAACACCTCGTTCATGTTCATGTTGCTCTGGGTGCCGGAGCCGGTCTGCCACACGGACAGCGGGAATTCGTTGGGCCACTTGCCGGCGATGACCTCATCGGCGGCGCGCACGATGCCGTCGGCGATCTTGGCGTCCAGCTCGCCCAGTTCGGCATTGACCTTGGCGGCCGCGCGCTTCAGGCGCGCCATCGCGATGACCAGCGGCTCGGGCATCTTTTCGGTGGAGATCGCGAAAAAATGCAGCGAGCGCTGCGTCTGCGCCCCCCAGAGGTGATCCTCGGGGACTTCGATGGGACCAAAGGTGTCTTTTTCGATGCGGGTCTTCATGGCGCTTACTGCTCCGTGGCGGCGTCGGTCGCGGCCGACGGAACCCGCCTGGCCGGACTTTATTGAGAATAGCAATCACTCATAAGATTAGCAGAAACCCGTATTCCTATAATCGCGGTCAAATCCGGGTTCCCATCCCGATCTTTTAACACTCGCCCCTGGACCCGCGCCATGTCCACCCCGCTCAGCAGCCTGACCCTGCACCTGCCCGACGAAGCCGCCACCGAGTCACTGGCCCGGCAGCTTGCCCCGCTTGTCTCTGGCCGGGAAACCGGGCTGGCAGGCGCATGTATCCACCTTCAGGGCGACCTGGGTGCAGGAAAAACGGCCTTCTCCAGGGCATTGTTGCGGGAATGCGGCATCACAGGCCGAATCAAGAGTCCGAGCTACGCGCTGCTTGAATCCTATAAAGTTTCTAACTTATACTTCTATCACCTTGATTTTTATAGATTTAGTGATTCGCGCGAATGGTTGGACGCAGGATTCCGGGATTTACTGCGTGAAGATGCGGTCGTTTTGATCGAATGGCCGGAGCGGGCCGAGGGCCTTTTGCCCCCTCCCGACCTGCAGATTTCCCTGGCGTACGCCGGCCAGGGACGCGACGCCACCCTGACCGCGTACACCGCTCGAGGACAAACATGGTTGAACGCGATTGTCCCCCCGCCCGTAACGGCGCCCTCCCCGCGGCAGGCGCCACCCGGCGCCGCCTGATCAGCGTCGCCGCCACCCTGCTCGTCCTGCCGGTGGTGCCACGGCTGGCACAGGCCGCCACCATCCTCGCGGTGCGCACCTGGCCCGCCGACGAATACACCCGCGTCACGCTGGAACTGGACAGCGAGCTCAAGGCCGAACACTTCACCCTGGAAAATCCGCATCGCCTGGTGGTCGACATCGAGGGACTGACCCTGAGCGCCGCGCTGAACGACCTGGTCTCCAAGGTCCGGCCGGACGATCCCTACATCCAGAGCCTGCGCGTGGCGCAGAACCGTCCCAATGTGGTGCGGCTGGTGTTCGACCTGAAACAGGCGGTGGCGCCGCAGGTGTTCACCCTCAAGCCGGTGGCCGACTACCAATACCGCCTGGTGCTGGATCTGTATCCCAAGATCGCCCAGGACCCGCTCATAGCCATCCTCAACAAGACCGGCCCCGACGCCGACGACCCGCTCGCGCGCATCCTCGAAGACATCCAGCGCAATCCCGCCACGCGCGCCGATCCGCCGGAGCCGCCGCGGGTGCGCGGCCAGCAGCCGGCCGCGCCGCTGCCGGTGCCCAAGTCGCCCCCGGCCACCGCCGGCCGCAAGCAGCGCATGCTGACCATCGCGCTCGACCCCGGCCACGGCGGCGAGGACCCGGGCGCCATCGGCGGCAGCGGCCTGCGCGAGAAAGACGTGGTGCTGCGCATCGCGCGGCGCCTGAAGGCGCTGATCGACGCCCAGCCCTACATGCGCGCCTACCTGACGCGCGACGACGACTTCTTCGTGCCGCTGCATGTGCGCGTGCAGAAGGCGCGCCGGGTGCATGCCGACCTGTTCGTGTCGATCCATGCCGACGCCTGGATCAAGCCCTCGGCCAACGGTTCCTCGGTATTCGCGTTGTCGCAGCGCGGCGCCACCAGCGCCCAGGCGCGCTGGATGGCCGACAAGGAAAACGCGGCCGACCTGATCGGCGGCGTCAACCTGGGCAGCCATGACCGCCAGGTCGCCAAGGTGCTGCTGGACCTGTCCACCACCGCCCAGATCAATGACTCGCTCAAGGTCGGCAACGCCTTCCTGGACGAAATCAAGAAGATCAACCGGCTGCACAAGAACAGCGTCGAGCAGGCCGGCTTCGCCGTGCTGAAGGCGCCGGACATTCCGTCGGTCCTGGTGGAAACGGCTTTCATCAGCAACCCGCAGGAAGAGGCGCTGCTCAAGACGTCGGCGCACCAGGAGAAGCTGGCGCAGGCCATGATGACCGGCATCCAGCGCTACTTCACCGCCAACCCGCCGCTGGCGCGGCTGGGCAACGTCAGCTAGAGGCGTCACCGGAAACACACAGGGCCATGCATGCGCATGGCCCTTTTCTTTTGCGGCGGTCCAACGGCGGGGCACGAGCCCAGGGTTACACAATCCGATATACCGGCGAGCACAAGACTTGTATCTGGATTTTCAGACGAGTCCCCGCAGATCTCCGCAGGCGGCTTCGGTAGATTAGCAGCCGTCTTTTTGGAAGAATCCATGGCCCCCGCTCTGCTCGACGTTCCAGCGCAATCCTGTATGTATCAGGCAAGGATTGCGGAACATGAAATGCACCAAGATATCGCTGGCGACAGCCCTATTGTTATCCTCGGCCGCCTATGGCCAGACCACGCCCGGTGAGACTGCGCCTGGCGAGGCCGGGAATGACGCCCGAACCGGGCTGAAGGTTTTTTCGCCCATTACCGTCACCGCCACCGTCAAGCCGGAAGACGTCGCCATCCAGTCCCTTTCCGCCGATGAATTGAAAAAGACAGGCGGAAACAATTTCGGCACCATCATGCGCTATCAACCCCTGATCAGCGCCTCCGGCGTCAACAGTGGTTCCCGTAACGGCAAGTCGGGTTTCGATCGTGGCGGCTACAGCAGCTATAACATTCGCGGCCTCGATGGCAACCGCGTGGCGCTGGATGTCAATGGCATTCCCCTGCCGGATGCCACCGGGCGCAGCTATGCGGTTTCCAGCGGTGAAGACACCTTTGGTATTGGCCGCGATTACATCGATCCCTATCTATACGGCCAGGTGAACATCGCTTCCGGCTCGGCGCGCCAGAACACGGTCAAGAACGTGGTCGGCGGCTCGGTGTCATTCATCAGCAAATCACCTGACGCCTATCTCACTGGCAATAAAAGCAGCTATCTGGAATACACCGGCGAGTTCGACACTGCCGATCATGCCTGGCACAACGGCGCGACCACCGCGTTCGGCAATGACAGCGCCAGGGTGTTGTTCGCCTACAGCCGGCGAGACGGCAGGCAGACGCAAAACAACAGCGGTGACCTGGATGCGTACCCGATGCGCTGGCATTCCGATGCCGCGCTGATCAATGGCGTGATCGACACCGGCAGCGGCGGCCGCCTCATAGGCACCCTGGATTTCTATCGCAAGTCCAGCCGGGAAAGCGCGCCCATGTATAAAAGGCTGAACAGCCGCGCCGCCCACGAAAGTGTTGTCGGCGCAAGCAGACAGAAGAATTCCACGCAACGCGATTCGATAAGCCTGGCGCACGTATTCACGCCAGGAAACAACGCGCTGGTGGATACGCTGGAGAGCAAGGTCTTCTATCAGCAAACGCGCGTTGGCGATGACACCGTTTCAGCGCAGGATATCGTCACTTCATCCAGGTCGTGGTCGACCGGAATGGAGACGGAGAACCCGTTGGAGAATGTTTCGACCTTCTCCAACATGAACACCAGGACTTATGGCCTGCAAAGCGAAATCACCAAGGATTATGGCGCGCAGGCATTGAATTACGGCGTGAATTTCTCGATAACGGATTTTTCCCGGCCGTTTGACCAAGTCGGCGCGGACTATCCCACCTTGCAGCCACAGGGCAACAACAGAACCTATGACACGAATGTGTGGCTGAGCGACACCATCACCATCGGCGCGTTTTCGGTGATGCCGGGACTGAAATATTCGTGGCACAAGATCAATCCGCAGGGCTTCGAGGCGCCATCCGACGACAACGCGCTGGGCGCTTTGACGCTGGCGGAAATCAACGAAATACATGGCAAGACGTTTACGGACGGCAAGCTATTGCCTTCGCTGACCGTCATGTATGCCTTCAACCCGGAGTTCCATACCTATCTGCAATACAAACGCGGCGTTTCCTATCCCACCAGCAGTCAAATTGCGGGAATCTGGCTGCATCCCAAGATCGGGCGCGCGTCACCGGCCATGGTCGGCAATTCCGATCTGAAGTCCGAAACCAGCAACCAGTTTGAACTCGGGGTGGCGGGCAAGGCAGCCCGCGGCCTGACGGTGCGCGGCAATGTCTTCTACAACAGCTATGACAATTTCATCTATAACCGCAAGTACGCCTTGAGGGATTACCAGACAGGCGCGCCGAAACCTGGCGTGGAAAGCCTGCTTGCCAGGCTGCCGGCCTCGATTTCCAGCCTCACCATCGCCGAGAACCGCGACAAGGCATACATTTATGGCGCCGAGCTGGTCGCCAAGGTCGATTATGGCGCGCTGTTCGGCGCCGCCCATGGGCTGAGCAGCACCTTCGCCGTGGGATACAACCAGGGCAAATCGAAATCATCGTACTCGGGCGATGGCTGGGTGGAGCTGGACAGCGTGCTGCCCGTCAAGGCCATTGCATCGTTGGCCTGGGACGACCCTCAGAACCGCTATGGCGCGAGCATTACCGCCACCTTCGTCAAGGGCAAGCAAGCCGTCGATCCTGTCCGGCAGAACTTCCCGAACAATGGCAGCCTGACATTCGAGGAGTATTCCGGCAAATACGAAAAGAACTACATGCGCATTCCGGGATACAGCATTTTCGATCTGACGGCGTATTACAACGTGAAGAAGCACCTGACATTGGCGATGGGCGTATACAACCTCACCAACCGCAAGTATTGGGAGTACGCCAGCAACAGGAAAATGACGATGGGCTCGGACCAGGACCTGCGTGATATCGCTCTTGGCGCCGCGCCTGGCAGGACCTACCAGTTGGGCCTCACCGCCATCTTCTGATCCCGCCACTTTTCCATTTCCGGCGGCGGCGGGGGCCCGCTAGCCGCCGCGGCGCGCGCGCAGCAGCTTGAACAGCGCCGCGCCGGCCACCGGCACGATGGCCGCGGCCAGGCCAACCAGGACGATGGTGTTCAGGTGCTCCTTGACCAGCGGAATGTTGCCGAAGAAATAGCCCGCCGCCACCAGGCCCACCACCCACAGCAGCGCCCCCAGGATATTGAACAGTTGGAAGCGCGAAAGCGGCATGTCGGCCACCCCGGCCACGAACGGCGCGAACGTGCGCACCACCGGGATGAAGCGCGACATGACGATGGTCTTGCCGCCATGCTTTTCGTAGAAAGCATGCGTGCGCATCAGCGCGCCCCGGTCGAGAAACCGCAGGTTCATCGAAAACACGCGCGGTCCGATGTAGCGGCCGACGGCGTAGTTGACGCTATTGCCGGTGATCGCGGCAACGATCAGCAACGCGCCCAGCAGGACGGGATCGAGACTGCCGGTGGCGCCCAGGGCGCCGGCGATGAACAGCAGCGAATCGCCCGGCAGGAACGGCAGCACCACCAGCCCGGTTTCCGCGAAAACGATCAGGAACAACACCAGATAGACCCACACCCCATACTGCTGGACCCAGGCCCCGAGGGTCTGGTCGATGTGGAGCACCATTTGGAAAAATTCAAGCATCAATACGTCCCTGGAGGCGGAAGGGGAATAAGGCAACGACTATAGCCCACCAGGTCAAGAGGCTAAAATCATCCTTGTAGCTACACCGGAATACCCCATGACAGAACGCCGCTCCATTCTTGCGCTGCCCGATCTGCTGATCAGCCAGATCGCCGCGGGCGAGGTGATCGAGAGACCCGCCTCGGTGCTCAAGGAAATCCTCGAGAACGCCATCGACGCCGGCGCCCGCGCGATCGAGGTGCGCCTGGAGGGCGGCGGCATCCGCCGCATCGCCGTGACCGACGACGGCGGCGGCATTCCGCCGGAAGAATTGCCGCTGGCGCTGGCGCGCCACGCCACCAGCAAGATCCGCGACCTGCACGAGCTGGAATCGGTCGCGTCCATGGGGTTCCGCGGCGAGGCGCTGGCCTCGATCGCCTCGGTGGCGCAGGTGTCGATCATCTCGCGCACCCGCGACGGCGAGCACGCCTGGCAGATCCAGGCCGGCAGCATGCAGGTCACCCCCGCCTCGGGCCCGCCGGGCACCACCGTGGACGTGCGCCAACTATTCGACGCGGTGCCGGCACGGCGCAAGTTCCTGCGCTCGGAAGCCACCGAATTCGGCCACTGCGTCGACGCCATGGAGCGCATCGCCCTGGCCCACCCGCAGATCGCCTTCCGCCTGTTCCACCACGACCGCGCGCAGCGCCAATGGCTGCCGGCCGAACCGCCGCAGCGCATCCGCGACGTGCTGGGCGCGGAATTCGCCGAACACGGCCTGCTGCTGTCGCACAGCGTCGGCACGGTCAGCCTGGCCGGCATGATCACCCGCCCCACGGCGGCCCGCGCCCGCGCCGACCGGCAGTACCTGTACGTCAACGGCCGCTACGTGCGTGACCGCACCGTCAGCCACGCGCTGCGCGCCGCCTATGCCGACGTGCTGCATGGCGACCGCCAGCCGGCCTACGTGCTGTTCCTGGACATCGACCCGGCCGCGGTCGACGTCAACGTGCATCCGGCCAAGCACGAGGTGCGTTTCCGCGACAGTGGCGCCGTGCACCGCTTCGTCAACCACGCGGTCAGCCAGACGCTGGCGCAGACCGGCGGCTCGTCGGCGGTGGCGCCGGCCGCGGCGACGCGCGATGACGACGGAGGATTCGAGACCGTGGCGCCGTCAGCGCCCGCGACAACCGGCGGCTTGCCCGCCTCCACGCCGGCCGACACGCCCCGCCCCGGCTATGCCGGCGCCAGCCCGGGCGCCGCGCCCGCCTACGGCCTGCGGCCCTCGCCGGCGCCGCAGCGCCCGCATACCCAAGTGCCGTTCCGCCTGCACGCCGAGCCGGCCGGGATTCCCGCCGCCGACTGGCAGTCGCTATATCGCCCGCTGACCGAAGACACCGCCGCGCGCGTCGAGCCGCTGCGCGACGTGGCGGCGCTGGCGCCGCAGGCAGCGCCCGCGCCGACGCTGCCGGCCGACGAGGAACATCCGCTCGGCATGGCGCTGGGCCAGTTGCACGGCATCTACATCCTGGCGCAGAACCGCCGCGGCATGGTGCTGGTGGACATGCACGCGGCCCATGAGCGCGTGGTCTACGAACAACTCAAGCAGGCGCTGGACGCGCGCAGCCTGCCGCGCCAGGACCTGCTGGTGCCGGTGGTGTTCCACGCCCAGGAAAAGGATGTGGCGGTGGTCGAGGAATTCGAGGGACAGCTGGAAGACCTCGGCTTCCAGATGCGCCCCTCGGGCCCCACGTCGATCGCGGTGCGCTCGGTGCCCGCCATCCTGGCGCGCGGCGACATCGAGACGCTGGCGCGCGCCGTGCTGCGCGACCTGGCCGGCGTGGGCGTGTCGCGCCTGTTGACCGAACAGCGCAACGAACTGCTCTCGACCATGGCCTGCCACGGTTCGGTGCGCGCCAACCGCAAGCTCACGATCGAAGAGATGAACGGCCTGCTGCGGCAGATGGAAGCCACCGAGCGCGCCGACCAGTGCAATCACGGCCGGCCGACCTGGGTGCAGTGGTCGGTGTCCGACCTGGACAAGCTGTTCCTGCGCGGGCAATAGATCTTGTCCGTGTCCGCCCCTCCCCTCGTCATCTGCCTGGCCGGCCCCACCGCGGCCGGCAAGAGCGCCTCCACCCTGGCGCTGGCCGAACGCTGGCCGCTGGAAATCATCAACGTCGATTCCGCCACCATCTACCGCGGCATGGACATCGGCACCGCCAAGCCGTCGTCGGCCGAACAAGCGCAGGTGCCCCAGCACCTGCTGGATATCCGGGACCCGGCACAGTCGTATTCGGCGGCCGAATTCCGCGCCGACGCGCTGCGTCTGATCGACGCGATCCGCGCGCGCGGCCGCATTCCGCTTCTGGCCGGCGGCACCATGATGTACTACAAGGCGCTGCGCGACGGCCTGGACGACTTGCCGCAGGCCGACCCGGCCTTGCGCGCCGAGCTGGAAGCGCGCGCCGCCCGTGACGGCTGGCCGGCGCTGCACGCCGACCTGGCGCGGCTCGACCCCGTCACCGCCGCGCGCCTGGCGCCCAACGACAGCCAGCGGATCCAGCGCGCGCTGGAGATCTGCCAGTTGTCGGGCCAGCCGATGTCGACGCTGCTCGGCCGCCAGCGCGCCGCCGCCGGCGACGACGACAATCGCTACCTGACCATCAGCCTGGAACCCTCGGCGCGCGCCGCGCTGCACGCGCGCATCGAACAGCGCTTCGACGCCATGCTGGCCAACGGCCTGCTGGACGAGGTGCGCGGCCTGCACGCGCGCGCCGACCTGCACCCGGGCCTGCCGTCGGTGCGCTGCGTCGGCTATCGCCAGATGTGGGCCCACCTCGATGGCGAGATCAGCCTGGAGGAAGCCCGCGAACAGGGCATCGCCGCCACCCGCCAGCTGGCCAAGCGCCAGATCACCTGGCTGCGCGCCCAGCCCGAGCGCGTGATCGTCGACTGCCTGGCGGCCGACGCGGTGGCGCAGACCATCGACGCGGTTGCCACGGCATTGGCCGACGCGCCCTGACGCAAGTGGATGCGGGCCTTCGGGCCAGGCCTTTCGCCGCAACCGGCCGCCCGCGGCGGCGACCAATCACTGGATATCGAGACGATGGACATCAACGAAGCAAGCACCTCTTTTGCCGCCATGCTGCGCAAGCAGAACGAGGCCTTGACCGGCGAAATCCAACGGTTGCTCCGCGAACGCCCGTTCACGCTGGACCAGGGCGTTTCCAGGGAAACCGTGGACGCCATCCACTTCGAGTACGACTGGGAGTCGTTCACTCCCGTCGCGATTCCCTTGAACACGCGCTCCGGCTACTGTGGACGGGGCCTGCGGCTGGCATTGCAGTACCCGTTGATTCCGCCCGATGTCGACGCCGCGTTGACCGAAGCCATGGACAACGAGGACGACGACTTCGGCGATGAACTGCGCGAAATAATGACGGAGACCTACCTCGCCTGGTTCCAGTCGGCCTGGCGCGACGCGCGGGACGCCAACCGGGAGGTGCGTGGCTTTCTGTCCGTTCACGACACCATCTGGCGCACGGAACTGGATACGGGAGAAGAATTCCGCGAGGATGCGGGCCGGGTCAAGTTCTTCTAGCCGGACTGCGAAAGAAAAAACCCGCCACCAGGGCGGGTTGTTGATTGCGAAGCCAGCCGGCTCAGACCACCACGGTCTGCGGCATGCCTTCGGTCTGCGCGACGATCTCGCCCAGCTTGCTGACGGTTTCGCCCTGCTCGCGCAGGGTGGCGGCGATGGCGTCGGCCTGGGCCGGATCGACCACCAGCACCATGCCGATGCCGCAGTTGAAGACGCGATACATCTCGGTGTCCTCGACGCCGCCCTGCTGCTGCAGCCACTGGAACAGCTTGGGCATTTCCCAGCTGTCGCGCCGCAGGCGGGCCGACAGGCCGTCCTGCAGGATGCGCGGCACGTTGTCCAGCAGGCCGCCGCCGGTGATGTGGGCCAGGCCCTTGATGGCGGTGCCGTGCTTGGCCAGCGCGGCCAGCACCTGCTTGACGTAGATGCGGGTCGGGGCCATGACCACGTCGACCAGCGGCTGGCCGTGGAAGTCGTCGTCGGGCTTGGCGCCGGCGCGTTCCAGGATCTTGCGCAGCAGCGAATAGCCGTTCGAGTGCGCGCCGCTGGACGCCAGGCCCAGCACCACGTCGCCGACCTTGATCGACTTGCCGTCGATGATGGCCGACTTCTCGACCGCGCCCACCGCGAACCCGGCCAGGTCGTATTCGCCATCGGGGTACATGCCCGGCATTTCGGCGGTTTCGCCGCCGATCAGGGCGCAGCCCGACAGTTCGCAGCCCTTGGCGATGCCACCCACCACCGCCGCCGCCGTGTCCACCGAAAGCTTGCCGCAACCGAAGTAATCCAGGAAGAACAGCGGCTCGGCGCCCTGCACCAGGATGTCGTTGACGCTCATGGCCACCAGGTCGATGCCGACGGTGTCGTGGCGGTTCCAGTCGAACGCCAGGCGCAGCTTGGTGCCCACGCCATCGGTGCCCGAGACCAGCACCGGCTCCTTGTAGTGTTTGGGCACTTCGAACAGGCCGCCAAAGCCGCCGATACCGGCCAGCACCCCGGGGCGCATGGTGCGCGCCGCAAGCGGTTTGATACGGTCGACCAGGGCGTCGCCCGCGTCGATGTCGACACCGGCGTCACGGTAGGTCAGGGGAGCTTTGGGTTGATTCGTCATGAGAAATGCCGTGGGATATGTAACAATTGCTGGGAATTGGGGTGGAACGCCCTGCATTTTACGATGTTGCGGCCCGGTCCAGGCCGGCGTCCGGCGAAAGCCGTCGGCGGCGGGCGGGACGGCCCCGGCCCGGCACGGCGCCATTTTGGCGCAAACCCACGCCAGTCAATGGACTTGGACGCGACACCGGCGCCCCGGGTGGTTTAAAGTGTAGGGTTGGCCGATAGCGATTTTGCCAGTTTCTGGCGGGCAACGTCGCCGCCGGCCATGGGCTCACCCCGAAGCCTGGCTCTACCCGCCTGATCGATAACCTCTCATGAACCGCCAGCTTCTGCTCGACGTTCTTCCCGCGCCAGCGCCCTCGCTGAACAATTTCATCGCCGGTCCCAACGGAGAGGCGCTGGCGGCCGTGCGCACGCTCGCTCCCGGCCGCGCGCTGTACCTCTGGGGCTCGGCCGGCTGCGGTCGCAGCCACTTGCTGCGCGCGCTGACCGCGCGCCCCGACGCCGTCTACATCGAGGCGGCCAACAGCGCCAACATCCTGCGCGTGCTGGCCGAGGCCGACTCCAAGTCGCCCATGCCCAAATTCGTGGCGGTGGACGACGTGCACCTCATGGACGAACACCGCCAGGCCGGCCTCTTTGCCCTGTACAACCGCTGGCGCGAGTCGGCCGCCACCGGCCGCGCCTTCGCGCTGGCCGTGGCCGGCGACCGCTCGACGCTGTCGATGCCGCTGCGCGAAGACCTGCGCACCCGGCTGGGCTGGGACCTGGTGTTCCGCCTCGACCCGCTGTCCGACGCCGACAAGCTGGCGGCGCTGGCGGCCCAGGCGGCCGAACGCGGCCTGCACCTGGCGCCCGAAATCATCAACTGGATGTTGACGCACCACGAGCGCGACATCCGCAAGCTGGCGGCGTTGCTGGACGCGCTGGACCGCTATTCCCTGGCCACCGGCCGTCCCATCACCCTGCCCCTGCTGCGCGCCATGCTCGCAGACCCTGATTCGCAACGCACATGACCTCCCGACGTCTCGCCCTGTTCGACCTGGATCACACCCTGCTGCCGCTCGACAGCGACTACCAATGGGCCGACTACCTGGCGCGCACCGGCCGCGCCGGCGATCCCGACGAGGCCCGCCGCCGCAACGACGACCTGATGGACCGCTACAACCGCGGCGAGCTCACCGCCGAACAGGCCGCCGAGTTCATGCTGGGCCTGCTGGCGGCGCACGCGCCGTTCGAGCTGGCCGCCTGGCACGAGGACTTCATGGCCGAGGTCATCCGCCCGTCGATCACCCCCGCCGCGCGCGAACTGGTCGAATCGCACCTGGAAGCCGGCGACCTGTGCGCCGTGGTCACCGCCACCAACAGCTTCGTCACCGCCCCCATCGCCCGCGCCTTCGGCATCCCCCATCTGGTGGCCACCGACGCCGAAGTCCAACGCGGCCGCTACACCGGCCGCATCCTCGGCACCCCCAGCTTCAAGGAAGGCAAGGTGGTGCGCGTGAACGACTGGCTGGGCGCCATGGGCCTGGGGCTTGCGGATTTCCCAGAATCGTTTTTCTATAGCGATTCGGTCAATGATGTCCCGCTGCTCGAAAAGGTGACCCGCCCGATCGCCGCCAACCCCAGCCCCACCCTGCGCGCCATCGCCCAGGAACGCGGCTGGCAAGTGATCGATCTGTTCGACCACGTCATAGATGCCAAGTCCTAAATGATCACCGAAACCATAAAAAAATTCGTCGGCCGACTGTTCGCGCCGGCAGCCCGGGGGCCTTTGCGCATCGGACGCGACAAGCACGGCATCGACCGCCGCAATGTCTCGCGCCACGCCATCAAGGTGTGCGAGGTGCTGCGCCAGCATGGCTATGAAGCCTATATCGTCGGCGGCGCGGTGCGAGACCTGATCGTCGGCCTGGAACCCAAGGACTTCGACGTCGCCACCAACGCCACGCCCGAACAGATCCGCCCGCTGTTCCGCCGCGCCCGCATCATCGGCCGCCGCTTCCAACTGGTGCACGTGGTGTTCGGCCAGGAGATCATCGAGACCTCCACCTTCCGCGCCCCCGCCTCGGAAGACCAGGAAACCGACGCTCACGGCCGCATCCTGCGCGACAACGTGTTCGGCACGCACGAGGAAGACGCGGCACGCCGCGACTTCACCATGAACGCGCTGTACTACGACCCGCACAACGAGGAAGTGATCGACTTCCACAACGGCGTGGCCGACCTGAAGAAGCGCCAGATCCGCATGATCGGCGATCCGGCCAAGCGCTACCGCGAAGATCCCGTGCGCATGCTGCGCGCGGTGCGCTTCGCCGCCAAGCTCAACGGCACGCTCGACCCGGCCACGCGCCAGCCGATCCGCACCATGGCCGACCTGATCGAGAACGTGCCGGCCTCGCGCCTGTTCGACGAGATGCTCAAGCTGCTGACCTGCGGCCACGCCATGGACTGCCTGCGCCAGTTGCGCGCCGACGGCCTGCACAACGGCCTGCTGCCGCTGCTGGACGTGGTGCTGGAACAGCCGGGCGGCGAGCACTTCGTGGAACTGGCGCTGGAACGCACCGACGCCCGCGTGCGCGCCGGCAAGACCATCAGCCCCAGCTTCCTGTTCGCCGCGCTGCTGTGGCAGCAGGTGGAGGTGCGCTGGAAGCAGTTGCGCGCCCAGGGCGAGCACACCATCCCGGCACTGTCGCAGGCCGCCGACTCGGTGCTCGACGAGCAGACCGAGAAGCTCGCAATCCAGCGCCGCTTCTCGTCGGACATGCGCGAGATCTGGTTCATGCAGCCGCGCTTCGAGCGCCGCATGGGCAAGACCATCTTCCGCATGATCGAGCAGCCGCGCTTTCGCGCCGCCTGCGACTTCCTGCAACTGCGCGCGGCCGCCGGCGAGTTCGACAGCGTGCTGGCGCAGTGGTGGATGGACCTGGCCAATGCCGACGATGCCACCCGCGCCGACATGATCGAGGAAGTCTCGCGCCTGCCGCGCGATGGCGGCGACGGCCCGGCGCCGGCCGCGCGCAAGCGCCGCCCGCGCCGCCGCTCGCCCTCGCGCGGCGCAGGCGGTGGCGGCAACCCCGGCAACGCCGAATAAGCCCATGGCCGCCCCCGTGCGCGCCTATGTCGGGCTGGGCGCCAACCTGGGCGACAGCGCGGCCACGCTGCGCGAAGTGTTGGCCGAACTGGCCGCCACCGACGGCATTCTGGCGGTGACGGCCTCGCCGTTCTACCGCACGGCGCCGGTGGATGCCACCGGCCCGGATTTCGTCAATGCGGTCGCGGCCCTGGACACCACCCTGGCGCCGCTGGACCTGCTGGACCTGCTGCAGGCCCTGGAATTGCGCCACGGCCGCGAACGGCCCTACCGCAACGCGCCGCGCACGCTCGACCTGGACCTGCTGCTGCATGGCGACGCCGCCATGGCGCACGAACGCCTGATCCTGCCGCATCCGCGTATGCAACAGCGCGCGTTCGTGCTGCGCCCGCTGCGCGACCTGGCGCCGGCGCTGACGCTGGCCGGCCGCGGCCTCGACGCCTGGCTCGGCGACATCGCCGACCAACCGATCGAACGGCTGGATTGAACCGCGCCCGGCGGCGCGGTTTGCTCTCTTCCTGATTTCCCTACGGATCGGCCCCGGCCCCTTCAGGCCTTGGGCGCGAACGCCAGCATGGCGCGTTCGACGTCGTCCATGGCAGGCAGGCCGGCCTCGTTGCCCAGGTGCTGGATCTTGTGCGCCGAGGCGGCGCGGGCGAAGGTGAAGTGTTCCTTCCAGGCCAGCTCGGGGCGGTTCACGTACGACCAGACATAGGCGCCGTGGAACACGTCGCCCGCGCCGGAGGTATCGATGATGCGGTCGGCCGGCACGTCCAGCGACGGCAGCGTGTCGACCTTGCCGCTTTCGTCATACCAGAGCATGCCGCGCTCGCCCAGCGTCACCGCGCCGATGCGGCAACCGCGCTGCTTGAGCAGGTCCAGCAAGCCGTGCGGCGACAGGTCGAGCTGTTCGCACATGCGTTCGGCGCACACGGCCACGTCGATGTAACGCAGCAGTTCGTCGGTGTTCTCGCGCACGCCGCCGCCGTCCAGCGAGGTCAGGATGCCTGCCTGGCGGCAGGCGCGCGCATAGTGCAGCGCGGCGTCGGGCTGGTGGCCGTCCAGGTGCAGCGCGCGATAGCCATCGACGTCCAGGCGCGGGAAATCGTTCAGGTAATCGGCATCGCGGGCCCGCACGATGGCGCGCTTGCCATGGTTGGGCATGATGAACGACAGTGACGAGCGCCGCACCTGGCGCCCGTGCAGCGTAACGCCGTGCGCGGCCGCCATGTCGGTGTACATGTGGCCGAGCCAGTCCGGCGCCAACGAGCAGATCAGGTCGGGCCTGGTGCCCAGCTTGCCGCAGGCGAACGCCGCGGTGACGGCATTGCCGCCGAACGACACGGCGTAGTCGCGCGCCACGCTTTTCTCGTCGCCGGTGGGCCATTCGTCGGCCAGCACGGTGACGTCGATATAGGTATGCCCGATGAAAAGCGCTGCACTCATGAGACCGTCCGCGGAAAGGGTTGCCGGATTGTAGGCCGGACAACGCCGGACGGGATCAACCGGCGCTGGCTTCGCCGGCCTGCGCCAGCACGCGGCGGGCGCGGGTGATGACGGGCGCGTCCACCATCTTGCCATCCAGCATGAAGGTGCCGGCGGCCTTGTCGCGGTGCGCGTCGACCACGCGGCGGGCCCAGGCCAGCTCGGCCGGATCAGGCGCGAAGGCGGCGTGGATCACCGGCACCTGCGCGGGATGAATGCACAGCATGCCGCCGAACCCCATCTGCTGGGCGCGCGCCGCGGCGGCGGACAGCCCGGCTTGGTCCTGGACGCCCGGGAACACGCCATCCAGGGCCGGCGCCAGCCCGGCCGCGCGGGTTTGCAGCAGCACCTGCACGCGGGCCTGGTCCAGCACGGCCTCGGCGCCGGCGGTGTCCGGCGCCAGGCCCAGGTCCAGGCCGTAGTCGAGGCTGCCGAACGCCAGCCGCGCCACGCCGGGTGTGCCGGCGACCTCGGCGGCGTTGAGGATGCCGCGCGCGGTTTCCAGAATGGGAATGACCGGCAGCCCAGTCTGCGCCACGTGGCGCACCTGCGCCAGGCTTTCGGCCTTGGGTAGCAGGATGCCGGCCACCGCGGGCTTGCCGCGGCAGGCCTTGAGGTCGTCGTCGTGCCACGAGGTGGAGGCGTCATTGATGCGCACCCAGACCCGCGCGCGCGGCTGCGTGCCGAGGAAATCACAGAGCGCCTCGCGGGCCGAGGCCTTGGCCAGGTGCTCGACCGCGTCTTCCAGGTCGACGATGACGGCGTCGGCGCCGCTGGCCAGCGCCTTGGGAATGCGTTCGGCACGGGACGCCGGCACGAACAGCGCGGTACGAACGACGGAATGCATCACACCACCTCCGAAGCATGGAAGCGCGCCACCTGTTCGGGCGCGTATCCCAGTGATGCTAGCACCGCATCCGTGTTCTGGCCCACGGCGGGCACCGCCGCCATGCGCGGCTCAAAGGCATTGCTGCTGGCCGGCGGCAGCAGCGCCGGCAGCGCGCCGGCCGGGCTGTCGACCTGGCTCCAGCGGTCGCGCGCCCGCAATTGCGGGTGGGCCCAGACTCCGGCCATGTCGTTGACCCGGGCGTTGGCGATCTGCGCGTCTTCCAGCCGGTCGGTGACCTGCTGCACGCTGAGGTCGGCGAAGGCCGCCACGATCAGCGCACGCAGGGCCTCGCGGTTGGCGGTGCGCAGCGAGTTGGTGGCGAAGCGCGGGTCCTCGGCCAGCTCGGCCTGGCGCAGCACCTGGGCGCAGAACACGCGCCATTCGCGTTCGTTCTGCAGGCCCAGCATGATGGTATTGCCGTCGCCGGTGGGGAACGGACCGTAGGGATAGATCGAGGCGTGGGCCGCGCCGGCGCGCACCGGCGGCGCCGCGCCCTCGAACGCGTAGTACATCGGAAAGCCCATCCACTCGACCATGCTTTCGAGCATGGAGACGTCCAGGCGGCTGCCCAGGCCGGTCTTCTGGCGCAGCAGCAGCGCGTTGAGAATGGCGGAATAGGCGTACATGCCGGCCGAGATGTCGGCGATGGAGCAACCCGCCTTGACCGGGTCGTCGGCGGTGCCGGTGACCGACAGGAAGCCGCTTTCGCTCTGGATCAGCAGGTCGTAGGCCTTCTTGTCCTGGTAGGGGCCGCCTTCGCCGTAGCCGGAGATGTCGCAGACGATCAGGCGCGGGTACCTGGCATGCAGCGCCTCGAACGACAGCCCCAGGCGCGCGGCGGCGCCGGGCGCCAGGTTCTGCACCAGCACGTCGGCCTGTTGCAGCAGGCGTTCCATGATGTCGCCGGCTTCCTCGCGCTTGAGGTCCAGCGTCAGGCTTTCCTTGGAACGGTTGGTCCAGACGAAGTGCGACGACAGGCCGCGCACGCGCTCGTCGTAGCCGCGGGCGAAGTCGCCCGCGCCGGGACGTTCGATCTTGATGACGCGCGCGCCCATGTCCGCCAACTGGCGGGTGCAGAACGGGGCGGCGATGGCGTGTTCGAGGCTGACGACGGTGATGCCGTCCAGCGGGCGGGGGGCTGGCGTGCTCATGCGGTAAACCTCAGTTCGGCCTGGTGGGCCAGCGTGCCGTCCTGCTCGGCCCAGAGGCGGGCCAGGCCGGGCTCGTCGATGCGGCCGGCCACCTGGAAGGGCGCGGGCGAAATCAGCGGCCGCAGGCCGCGGTACGACAGGTGCGTGGGGCGCGCGCCGGGATGGGCGCGCATGAAGGCGGCGACCATCTCGGTGGCGATCAGCGGGCCGTGCACCACCAGGCCCGGATAGCCCTCGGTGCCGGTGACGTAGGGATGGTCGTAATGGATGCGGTGACCGTTGAAGGTCACGGCCGAATAGCGGAACAACAGCACCGAGGTCGGCTCGATGGTGTCGCGCCACTGCGCCTGCGGCGCCGGCTCGGTGCCGGCGAGCTTGGGCGGCGTGGGCTGGCGGTAGACGATGTCCTGCTCTTCCAGGATGGCCACCTCGCCGTCCTGGCGGTACTCGTGGCGCACCGTCACGAACAGCAGCGCGCCGGTGCGGCCGGCCTTTTCCTTGACGTCGGCCACCACCGAAACCCGTTCGGCCGGCACGCCCACCCTAAGCGGCTGGCGGAATTCGACGCGGCCGCCGGCCCACATGCGGTTGCGGTCCTGCGCCGGCGGCAGGAAGCCGCCGCGGGCCGGGTGCCCATCCGTCCCCAAGCCATCGGCCGCCACCGTGCTGATGAAGAACGCCCATTGCCACAAGGGGGGCAAGGGGTCCCCCACGGCCGGCGCCGGGCCGCCCAGCGTGGCGGCGACGCGCGCCGCATGGCCGGGATCCAGCGCGTCCGCCTGGCGCTCGCCGCTGCCGATCCAGCCGGCCGGGTCTGTCGATGTCATGCCGATGTTCCTCTGATGATTGATCTGGGGGCTAGCATCCCGCATGGCGGGGACACTGTGAATTCATTTTTCCTCAAGGCCGGCTTTGGGGCGCCTGAATCGTGCGCCCGGCGCCGACCGCCGTAATATAGGCGCCATGCACTTCGATCTCGCCGACCTCCGCCTGTTCATCCACATCGCCGAATCCCCCAGCCTGACGCAGGCCGCCAAGCGCGCCCACCTGTCGCTGGCCGCGGTCAGCGTGCGCATCAAGGCGCTGGAGAACCAGCTCAATACCCGTCTGTTGTACCGCGACAGCCGCGGCGTGGAAATCACCCCGGCCGGCCAGCGGCTGTTGCAGCATGCGCGGGTCATCATGCGCCAGGTGGATCACCTGAAGCACGACTTCCAGGAACAGGCCGACGGCGACGCCGGCCACATCCGCATCTTCGCCAACACCACGGCGGTCACCGAATTCATGCCGGACATCCTGGCGCGGTTCCTGGCGGGCCACCCCGGCGTCACGGTCGACCTGCAGGAACGCCTGACGCGCGACATCGTGCGCGGCGTGCTGGACGGCACCACCGACCTGGGCATCGTCGCCGGGCCGGTCGACGCGCCCGAACTGCAGGCCATCCACTTCAGCACCGACCGCCTGGTGCTGGTGGTGCCCAACGGCCATGCATTGCAGGACCAGGACAAGGTCAAGCTGGCCGACGCCGTGCGCTACCCGTTCATCACCATGCACGAGGGCTCGACCCTGGTGGCGTTCCTGCGCGACCAGTTCGAGCGCATCGGCCAGCGCCTGCCGCAGCGCATCCAGCTTTACAGCTTCGATTCGATCTGCCGCATGGTGCAGGCGGGCGTCGGCGTCGGCGTGATCCCGGATTCCGCCGCGCGCCGCTACGGCGCGGAAATGAAGCTGCGGGTGGTGGAGCTGGACGAGCCCTGGGTGGTGCGCGAACGCAAGCTGCTGGTGCGCGACGTCGACGCCCTGCCCGGCTGCGCGCGTGAGCTGATCGAGCAGATCCGGCAGCCGGCGGCCGCCTGACGCGCTGGCGGCGGGAGGCGCCTCGACCGTCCCGCGGGCCGCGATGCCACGTCCAGCAGGCTGTTCACACGACACGCTGCCTCGCGCCGCAGGCCCTAGCGCCCCGTGAACGCCGGCGCGCGCTTCTGCGCGAAGGCGCGCATGCCCTCCAGGTAGTCGTCGGTGTAGCCCAGCTCGCGCTGCAAGGCGCATTCCAGGTCGAACTGCTGCGCCAGCGTGTTGCCGCTGGACGCATGCAGGGCGGCCTTGGTGGCGGCATAGGCGCGGGTCGGTCCGGCCGCCAGCGTGGCGCGCAAGTCAGCCAGGGTGGCCTCCAGGTCCGCGTCCGGCACCACGCGCCAGATCAGCCCCCAGGCCTCGGCCTGGCGCGCGCTGACGGCCTCGCCGAACAAGGCGGCGCCCATGGCCCGCGCCGAGCCCACAAGGCGCGGCAGGAACCAGGTGCCGCCCGCGTCCGGCAACAGGCCGATCTTGCTGAAGGCCTGGATGAAACGCGCCGACTCCACCGCGAACACCACGTCGCACGCCAGCACCAGGCTGGCGCCGGCGCCGGCCGCCACGCCGTTCATGACGCACACCACCGGCGCCGGCAGCGCGCGCAGCCGCAGGATGAGCGGCTTGTACAGTTTTTCCAGGTTCTCGCTCAGGTCGCGGCGCGAACCGTCCTCGGCCGGCTTGCGCTCGCCCAGGTCCTGGCCCGCGCAGAAGCCGCGGCCGGCGCCGGTGAGGATCACGCCGCGCAAGCCGGCGTGCGCCTCCAGCGTATCCAGCGCCCGCGCCAGCTCGGCGTGCATGACGGCAGTAAAGCTGTTCAGGCGCTCGGGGCGGTTCAGGGTGATGACGCCGACGCCCTGCTCCAGCGTGAGCGTGATCTCGGTGTAGCGGTCATGGCTCATGCCAGTTCCTCCAGCACCGCCAGTTGCTCGGCGCTGTCGCCCAGCAGCAGGTCCGCCACCGTCAGGCGCTTGAAGTAGTCGCCCACCTCCAGCTCGTCCGTCATGCCCATGCCGCCGTGCAATTGCACCGCCATCTGCGCCACCAGCCGGCCCGCGCGCGCGGTTTCGAGCTTGGCCGAGGCCAGCATGCGGCGGCGTTGCGCCGGGTCGGGTTCGGTCAACGCGGCCACCGCCACGTAGGCCATCGATAGCGCCAGTTCCTTGGCCACCAGCATTTCCGCCAGGCGGTGCTGCAAGGCCTGGAACGCGGCCAGCGGCTGGCCGAACTGCTTGCGCGTCTTGAGATAGTCGACGGTGATTTCGAGCAACCGCTCCATCGCGCCCGCCGCGTGGGCGCATAGCGCGGCCGTGCCCCACTGCAGTGCCTGCGCCAGTGCCGCGTCGGCCGCCTCGCCCCGCGCCAGCAGTGCGTCCGCGCCAAGCGATGCCGCGTCGAAATCCAGGCGGGCGCAGCGCGCGCCGTCCAGCGTCGGCGTGTCGGTGACGCGTACCCCAGTGACATCCGCCGGCACCGCCAGCAGCAGCGTGGCGCCGTCGTCGGCCCGCGCGCTCACCAACCAGGCATGGGCCGCGGCGCCATGCCACACCAGGTGCTTGGCGCCGTCCAAACGCCAGCCGTTGCCGTCGCGCGTTGCGCGGCAGTCATTCGGATCGGCCTGGTAGCGGCGTCCGGGTTCCTGGTACGCCACGCTGACCACCTGCTCACCCGAGGCGATGGCGGGCAACCAACGCTCACGCGCGGCGGCGTCGCAGGCGCCGATCAGGGCCGCGCCCATCACGGCGCTCGGGATCACAGGCTCGGCCACCAGCCCGCGCCCCAGTTCCAGGTGCACCGGCAGCAGGCTGGCCGGCACTTCGCCGAAGCCGCCCGCCTCCTGCGCAATGTTCAGCCCCAGCACGCCCAGCTCGGCCAGCGCGGCCCAGGCGGCCGCATCGAGCCGGCCCGCGGCCTCGCGGGCGCGCCGCTGCGGCCGGGTCCATGCCTGGTCCACCAGGCGGCGCAGGCTGTCGGCCAGCATGCGCTGTTCTTCGGTATAGAGGAAATCCATGCGTCGTTTTCCTTGCGGATGCGGACCGGGCCTACAGGCCCAGCACCAGGCGGGCGATGATGCCCTTCTGCACTTCGGTGGTGCCGCCGTAGATGGAAGTCTTGCGCATGTCGGCATAGCCGGCGCCCGAGGCCGCCGCCATCTCCGGGCCCGGACCGTGATAGGCGGCCTCGGCCAGCATCCATTCGGGGTCGTAGGGCCAGGCATCGGGGCCGGCCACTTCCATCTGCAGCATGGCCAGGTCCTGCTGGATCTCGGAACCTCGGATCTTGAGCACCGAGGCTTCCGGACCGGGCGTGCCACCGTTGCTTGCCGCCACGCGCAGCAACAGCATCTCCAGCGCCATGATGTCGACCTCGATGCGCGAGATGCGGTCGCGCATGCGGCTGTCGGCCAGCAACGGCCGGCCGCGCGCGGTGGCCTGGGCGGCCATGTCCTTGAGGATGCCGAGTTCGCGGTGACAATGGCCCAGGCCGGCGATGCCGGTGCGTTCGTGGCCCAGCAGATACTTGGCGTAGGTCCAGCCCTGATTCTCTTCGCCGACGAGGTTGGCGGCCGGCACCCGCACGTTCTCCAGCCATACTTCGTTGACGTCGTGGCCGCCGTCCAGCGTGCGGATCGGGCGCACCGTCACGCCCGGCGCGCGCATGTCCAGCAGCAGCATCGAAATGCCGCGCTGGGCGCGCGCCTCGGGGTCGGTGCGCGCCAGGCAGAACATCCAGTCGGCGTATTGCGCCAGCGTGGTCCAGGTCTTCTGGCCGTTGACCACATATTCGTCGCCGTCGCGCACTGCGCGGGTCTTGAGCGAGGCCAGGTCCGACCCGGAGCCGGGCTCGGAATAGCCCTGGCACCACCAATCCTGCACCCGCGGCATGCGCGGCAGGAAACGCGCCTGCTGTTCGGCGCTGCCGTACTTCATCAGCACCGGCCCGATCATGGACAGGCCGAACGGCAACAGGCGCGGCGCGCCGGCCTTGAAGCATTCCACTTCGAAGATCAGCCGTTCCAGCGCGTTCCAGCCGGTGCCGCCGTGCTCGACGGGCCAGTTCGGCGCGCCCCAGCCCTGGTCGGCCAGGATGTTGTGCCAGCGCACGTAGTCGTCGCGTTCCAGCCGCTGGTGCCGGCGCACCTTGTCGCGGATGTCCCGCGGCAGCCGCTCGGCGGCGAACGCGCGCACCATTTCGCGGAACCGGATCTCCTCCGGCGTCCAGGTCAGATTCATGGCCTACCTCCTTTGGCGGCTATCTAGCCATGGCGACCCGGCGCCGGACAATCTGCGGTTGCGGAAGACCGGCTTTTGCCTCGGTGTAGGGCACGGGCACTACGGGCCGGCAAAAGGCCTGCTTCAGCAATGAAGAATGGCACCGGCCCGCGCCAGCCCCGACACTGGCGGCTCGTCCATCCGGAACCGTATGCAATGACCGCAACCGACCCACGCGCCACCGAAGGCGTCGAGGCGCAGTACCGCCAGGCGCTCGACCACGGACGCTTCCAGATCCAGCATTGCGAGGCCTGCGACCGCGCCGTGTTCTATCCCCGCATGATCTGCCCGCATTGCGGCGCAGAGGCCTTGTCCTGGAAAACGCCCGATGGCCGCGGCACCGTCTATTCCACCACCGTGGTGCGGCGCAAGCCCGAGGCGGGCGGCGACTACAACGTGGCGCTGATCGATCTTGCCGAAGGCGTGCGCCTGATGAGCCGGGTCGAGGGCGTGGCGCCTGACGCGGTGCGCATCGGCATGGCGGTGCGGGCCCAGGTGGCCGTGAAGGAAGGCCGTGGCCTGCTGGTATTCATTCCCAACAAGGAGGCGCCATGACGCTGAACGATCTGCGCGGCGCCGTCGCGGTGGCGGGTGTCGGCCATGCCGGCCTGGGCCAGGCTCACGGCTACACCGAAATGGAAATCCTGGTGCAGGCGGCGCAGCGCGCGGTGGCCGACGCCGGCCTGACGATGCGCGACATCGACGGCATCTGCACCGCCAGCGTGGCCGCGCCGATGTGGGCGATGCCCGTCATCGAGCACCTGGGCATCCGCCCCAGCTTCATCGACAGCACCATGCTGGGCGGCTCCAGCTTCGTGGCGCACCTGCTGCCGGCGCTGCACGCGCTGGCCTCGGGCCAGTGCAGCGCGGTGCTGGTCTGCTATGGCAGCACCCAGCGCACCTCGACGCTGAGCCGCGCCGAGATCGGCCGTGTGCGCAAGCAGTTCGATCCGCAGCCCTACGAGACGCCGTATGACCCGTTGAGCCCACTGTCGTCATATGCGCTGGCCGCGGCGCGCCACATGCACCAGTACGGCACCCGCCGCGAACACCTGGCGCAGGTCGCGCTGGCCGCCAACCAGTGGGCGCAGCTCAATCCCGAGGCGCAACTGCGCGAACCGGCCACGCTGGAACAGATCCTGGGCGCGCGCATGGTGTCCGATCCCTTGACCGTACGCGATTGCTGCCTGGTCACCGATGGCGCCGGCGCCTATGTGCTGGTGCACGCCGACCGCGCCCGCGACCTGCCGCGCCCGCCGGTCTATGTGCTGGGCAACGCCACCGCCGTCTGGAACCGGCAGATCTCGTCGATGGAGAACCTGACGGTCACCGCCGCCAGCGAATCAGGCCGCCGCGCCTACGCCATGGCCGGCGTGGCGCCCCGCGACATCGACGTGGTCGAGCTGTACGACGCCTTCACCATCAACACCCTGCTGTTCCTGGAGGACCTGGGCTTCTGCGCCAAGGGCGAGAGCAAGGACTTCATCGCCGACGGCGCCATCGCCCCGGGCGGGCGGCTGCCGGTCAACACCAACGGCGGCGGCCTGTGCTGCGTGCATCCGGGCATGTACGGCGTCTTCATCATGATCGAGGCCGTGCGGCAACTGCGCGGCGAAGCCGGCGCGCGCCAGGTGGCCGGCGCCGAGCTGGCGCTGGTGCACGGCAACGGCGGCACGCTGTCCAGCCAGGCCACCGCCATCCTCGGCACCGCCGCCACCCTCTGACCCCGACCGCAGCAACCATGTCGCACGCCGAACCGCTCACCCGCATCCACCAGTTGCTGGCCCGCCAGGCCGGCAGCCAGCCCGACGCCATCTGCCTGTACGAGGAAGGCGGCGGCATCCTGACCTATGCGCAGCTCTGGCAACGGACGCAGGACGCGGCCGACTGGCTGGCGGCGGCGGGCGTGCGGCCGGGCCATCGCGTGCTGATGGTCGGCGAGAACTGCGCCGCCATGATCGCCGCGTTGTTCGGCTGCGGCCTCATCGGGGCCTGGCCCGTAGGCGTGAACGCGCGCCTGTCGGCGCGCGAAATCGCCGCCATCAGCAGCCATGCCAAGCCCGAGATCACGCTCTACACCAGCGGCGCCTCATCGGCCGCTGCCGCCCACGCCGAAGCGGCCAGCGCGCAAGCCGCCGATGCCGCCGCCTGGGGCCCGGGCGTGCGGGCGCTGCGTGCGGACACGCCAACCCAACCCGAGCGCGGCGGCATCGCGGCCGAGGTCGCCACCGTGATCTACACCTCCGGCACCACCGGCGCCCCCAAGGGCGTCATGGTGCCGCATCGCGGCCTGCTGCACTTCGCCGGCGTCTCGGCCGCATCGCGCCGCCTGACGCCGCGCGACATCGGCTACGCCGCCCTGCCGCTGTCGCACATCTTCGGCATCGCCACCGTGCTGATGGCCACGTTGCACGCCGGCGCCAGCCTGGTGCTGCGCAGCCGCTTCGATCCCGAGGATGCCTTCAAGGCGCTGGCCCATCCCGGCATCAGTATCCTGCAGGGCGTGCCGACCATGTTCAACCGCCTGCTGGCGGCCGCGCCGCCGCGCGGCGAACTGCGCGCACCGGCGCTGCGCTACGTCTACACCGGCGGCGCGGCGCTCGACCCCACGCTCAAGCGCGACGCCGAACGCTACTTCGGCGTGCCGATGCACCACGGCTACGGCATCACCGAATACGCCGGCTCCATGTTCATCACCGACATCGACGCCCCGCCCGCGGACTGCAGCGCCGGCTACGCGGTGGACGGCGTCGAGCTGCGCATCGGCCGTCCCGACGCCGACCCGCCTCGGCCCGGCGAACGCGGCGACATCCTGATCCGCGGCCCCGGCGTAATGCTGGGCTACTACCGCGACCCGGCGCAGACGGCGCAGGCGCTGCTGCCCGGCGGCTGGCTTGCCACGGGCGACATCGGCTACCTGGACGAGCAGGGCGCGCTATACATCGCGGGCCGCTCCAAGGACCTGATCATCCGCTCCGGCTTCAACGTCTACCCGATCGAAGTGGAAGCGGTCATCAACGCCTTTCCCGGCGTGCGCCTGTCCGCAGTCGTCGGCCGCCCCACGGCGGACCACAACGAAGAGGTCATCGCCTTCGTCGAGCCCCTGGCCGGCGCGCGCCTGGACACCCATCTGCTGATGCTGCACCTGCGCGCCCAGTTGGCGCCGTACAAGCGGCCCGCGCAGATCCACTGTATCGACACGATTCCCACCACCGTCAGCGGCAAGATCCTCAAGCAACCGCTGAAAGAAAGGCTGGCGTAGGCGCGGACCTGCTGTTCCGCTCCGCGACCGGCCCGCTTACACAAGGAGACATGAGCGTGAACATCAAGACCCTGCTTGCCGCGGCCGCCGCCGTGGCGGCCATGGCGACCGGCGCCCGCGCCACCGCCGACAGCGCCTACCCCGACCGTCCCATCCGTCTGCTGGTGGGTTACGCCCCCGGCGGCCCGGTGGACACCACCGCGCGCGTCTTCGCCAAATACCTCGGCGACAAGCTGGGCCAGGCCGTGGTGGTCGAGAACCGCGCCGGCGCCAGCGGCATGATCGCCTCGGACGCCACTGCCAAGGCGCCCCCCGACGGCTACCTGCTGGGCTTCGCCGCCAGCCCGACACTGACCATGTCGCCGCTGGTGCAACGCAGCACCCTCTTCGATCCGCGCAAGGATTTCTCGCTGATCGGCCTGGTGGTGGACTATGCCAATGTCCTGCTGGTGGGCCCGCAGATCCCGGCCCGCGACGTCGCCGGCCTGGTCGACTATGCCCGTTCCCACCCGGATGCCGTGTCGTTCGGCTCGGCCGGCATTGGCGCCTCCAACCACCTGTCGGCCGAACTGCTGAAGAAGCAGGCCGGCGTGCCCATGCTGCACGTGCCCTATCGCGGCAACTCGCCCGCCATGATGGATGTGGTCAGCGGCAAGATCACTTTCATGTTCGACATCACCAGCACGGCCATCCCGTTCATCAAGAGCGGCAAGGCGCGCGCGCTGGCGGTGACCTCGCGCACCCGCAACCCCGAACTGCCGGACGTGCCGACCATGATCGAGGCCGGCCTGAAGGACTACGAGGTGGTCGGCTGGTACGCGCTGGTCGGCCCGCGCAAACTGCCCGACGGCGTGCGGACGCGCCTGACGCGCGCCCTGTCGGAGGTGTCGCGGGACCCCGCCTTCCGCCGCGCCATGACCGACGGCGGCTACACCATCAACACCGGCGACGCCGCCGCCCTGCAGCAACGCATCGACCGCGAATATGCCTTGTGGGCCGATGTGATCAAAAGCGCCAACATCCAGGCCAACTGACGCCGACCGGAAACCGCCCATGACGCCACCCGCATTGCGCACGCAGACCCGACTGCCCCTGATCGGCGCCCCCATGTTCCTGGTCTCCGGCCCGGACCTGGTGGCGGCGCAATGCGGCGCCGGCATCATCGGCACCTTTCCCTCGCTGAATGCGCGGCCGCAGCAGCAACTGCACGAGTGGATCAGCCGCATCGAGGACCGGCTGGCCAGCGCGCGCAGGGCGGCCCCCGGCGCGGTCGTGTCTCCCTACGGCGTCAACCTCATCGTCCACCCCAGCAATGCCCGCTGGCAGGGCGACCTGGCCATCTGCGCCGAGCGCCGCGTGCCGCTGCTCATTACCTCGCTGCATCCGCCCGAGGCCGTGGTGCGCGCCGTCCACGCCTACGGCGGCCAGGTCTACCACGACGTCACCAGTGTGCGCCACGCGCGCCGCGCCCTGGACGCCGGGGTAGACGGCCTGATCCTGGTCGCGGCCGGCGCGGGCGGCCACGCCGGCCAGCTCAACCCCTTCGCCCTGGTCAACGAAGTCCGCGCCTTCTACGACGGCCCCCTGGCCTTGTCCGGCTGCATCAGCCATGGCAAGGACATCCTCGCCGCCCAGGCCCTGGGCTGCGACTTTGCCTACATGGGCACGCGCTTCATCGCCACCCGCGAATCCCTGGCCAACGACGCCTACCGTGAAATGATCCTGCGCGCCCAGGCCGCCGACGTCACCTACACCCCGTACTTCTCCGGGGTGCCCGCCAACTACCTGAGCGAAAGCATCCGCGCCGCCGGCCTCGATCCCGCCCGGCTACCCGCGGACGCCCCGCCGCCCAACCTCGACAAGACCACCCGACCCAAGGCCTGGAAAGACATCTGGAGCGCGGGTCAAGGGGTCGGCGCCACGCAGGAATTGCTATCCGTGCAGGAACTGGTCAACCTGTTGCAAGCGGAATACCGCGAAGCCAGGGCGGCGCTGCTGCGCTGAAGCGGCGGGCGGCCACGACGCCGCGCCCATGCCCCCGGGGAACGTTCCGGACGATGGCCGCGACGCGGGCCCGTCAGAACCGATAGCTCACCTTGACACTTCCCGCCTGCGACGACGCCCCCCCGGTATTGACGAGCGCATCGTAGGCCAGAGAAACGTCGAAGCGCTTGGCCAGGGCCACCCCGACACTGGCCCCGAGGGTCACGAAGTTGCGCGGCAGGTTGGTCCCCGGCGCGGTGAACTGCGTGCCATCCTGTGACGCCACCGTGACCGCGCGGTCGGTGTCGAGCAGTTCGTGTGCATAGGCAACCCGGAACTGAAGATTCACGGGCCGCCGCGTATCGCCGAACGCCTTGTCGAAGCTCACGCCGACAAACGGCTGCAGGCTGCGGGCCGTGTCCGCGCCAACGCGCAGGCTCTGCTCGCCCGCGCCGCTCTCGTCGAAACCGTTCGCGTGGTAGTAGGCGTAGCGCAGCCCCACCCGTGGCGTCATCACCAGGCCGCCCAGCGCCATCGGCGCGCTTGCCTGCGCCGCCGCCGTGAATTCCTGCCCGATATGATCGCCCCTGGCTGTGCCCGCGTTCGCGAACGGGCGCTTCTGCGAAAGGAAATGCAGGCCATAGCCGACCGTGGCCGCCAAATCGACCGGCCCCATCTCGCGCCCCGCATAAGCGGCCAGGCGCAGCGTGTCGCGCGTGCCCGAGCTTTCGGTGCGCGCTTCCGAAAGATCGGCGTGGGTATAGCCGGCCGCCAGGCCAAAGGTGTTGCGCTCCAGCCGGCTTTCCGCGCCGGCCAGGAAGCCATATTGGTTCTCCTGGAAGCCGGGTTGCCCGTTCACGCCGGATAGGCGGCCATGCACCCCCGTTGCGTTGGCCCAGACCGACGCAAGAACCGGCCTCCCGATCGCATCGCCCGAACCAAGACCCGTTTCGACAGTGCGTCGCGTGGCGCGATCCAGCACCGCGTCGGTGGCAGACTGGGCGCTCATCAAGGCTGCGGTGCCGAGCGCCGTGTAGATGCTCGTATGGATCGGCGCGACGACCAGCGGGGCGTCACCCAGCAACAGCGTGACATCGTTGGCGCCGTAGGCCAGGGTGGATGGCAGGCCGCCAAGGTTCGCCCCCGCCGCCTGCGTGGTCGTAACCGACGCAAACCGCCCGCTCACGCCGTTCGCGGCGCTCAACACGCTGTAACGCGCGGCCGAATACGTACCGGGCGCATACGTGATCGCCAGCGTGCCATCCAGATTCGCGCTGCCCGATACCTTCAGCAACGATGCGGCCGTTGGACTCACTTCAATCGCAAGTGTCGCGGTGGATGCCTGGGTATAGTTGCCGCTGACGCTCAGTGTGCCAATCGAACCACCCGGCGACACGGTACCGCCATTGGCGACATCGCCGAGAATCGTGCCGTGCCCACCCAGCACCCCCTGCGCGCCCACCGACACGTTACCGCCGAGCACTGCGCCGTCGTGGCTGGCATCGCCCACTTCGAGCCGTCCCCCGCCCACGGTCGTCGTTCCCGTGAACGCCGTGCTGGCGCCGTTGAGCACCAACATGCCAGCACCTTGTTTGACAAATGCGCCGCTGCCTTCAAGCTGGCCGGCATAGCTGCCATCGCTCGCCGAATCGACCGTCAGCGTGTTCGCGCCAACAAGCATCCGCGTGCCGGCCTGGCCGGACAGCCCGGAAAGCGTTTGCCCGGCCACTGCCGACAGATCCAACGTCGCGCCGCTGCCCACGAGCGAGATGGTCGAAGCCGAGGCCAGCCGGCCTGCTCCGGCCAGGGCCAGCGTGCCGCCGTTGATGGTCGTCGCGCCAGTGTAGGTGTTCGCTCCTGAGAGCGTCTGCGTACCGCCGTTGAGCGTCAATCCGCCCGTGCCGTCGATGACACCGGAGAAGACGCCCGACGCATTCGTGAGCGTCAGCGTGCGGGCGCCAAGCGCGACCACGCCGTTGCCCGACAGGCTTGCCAGGGACGCGCCGCCCGCCGTGGCCGACAGGTCGAGCGTGCCGTTGTTGGTTACGCCGCTGGACGCCGCCACACTGCCGCCGCCGCTGAGCCTGAGGGTTGCGCCGCTATCGATCGTGGTTGCGCCGGCATAGGTGTTCACGCCGGCCAACGTCTGCGTGCCGGCGGCCAGACGCACCCCGCCCGTGCCGACGATATCGCCGCCAAACGTGCCCGTGGCGTTGGTGAGCGTCAAGGATTGCGCGCCGAGCCGCAGCGTCCCCGTGCCGGAAAGCGCCTGGATCGACGCGCCGGCCGTCACGCCGGAGATATCGAGCACCGAGTTCAGCGCGACGCCCGAGGAGCTGGCAAGGCTGCCGCCGCCGACCAGCGCGAGCGTGCCGTTGCTGATCGTCGTCGCGCCCGTGAAGGTATTGGCTCCCGACATCGTCAATGTGTTGGCGCCGATCACATTCAGCGATCCCGCGCCCGCAATGACGCCCGCCATCGTCATGCCGGTCGTGCTGGTATCGAAGGTGACGGCCGCGGCGGCATCGCCCAGGATGACATCGTTGTTCAACGCCAGGCCCGTATGCTGCGCGGCGATGGTGGCGGTCGCCCCCGCGCCGAACGACAGATTGCCGAGAATCGCCGAGCCGGTCAGCAGGTTCAGCAGGTTACCCGTACCGCCGAATTCGATTGCCGCGGCGCGCACTCCGCCCGCGCCTGTCTGCGCGCCGATGATAAGGCCGGCATTCGTGATCGTATTCCCGCCGCGCGTCACCACCCCGATCCCGCCGCCGGTACCGGCGCCGCCCGTGATCGTGCCGGCATTCAAAAGGATATTGTTCGATCCGGCGAGGTTGACACCGGTGCCGCCTGCGCCGTTTGCGGCGCTGCCGGACGCCCCCGAGCCCGCGGCCCCGCCCGCGCCACCCGAGATCATGCCAACGTTCGTGATGGTGCCGTTGCCGCCCAGGACCAGCACGCCATCGCCGCCAGCCCCGCCGCCGCCGCTGAAGCCGCCGCCCCCCCCGTTGCCCCCCGCGCCGCCGACGATCGTTCCGCTATTGCTGATCGAGGTCGTGGCTCCGACCGTCATCATGCCGCTGCCGCCGCCTCCCCCGCCACCGCCGTTGCCCGAGACCCCGTTGACGGCATTGCCGCCGTTGCCTCCGCGGCCTCCGGTCAACGTCCCCGTCGCGGAAACGCTAATATCGCTGCCCTGGTAATAGAGACCGGCGTTGCCGCCATTGCCACCACTGCCAAAGTTGGTTCCGTCCGGTCCGGTACTGCCGGTGTCGGCGGTGACAGCCCCGACGACGGTGGCGGCACCGAAAAGCGATAGCGCCGCGCCATTGGCTGGCGCCGCCCCTGCATCACCGGCCGCCCCCGCGCCGCCCGTGCCTGCGGCGCCCCAGCCTCCCGGGTCCTGGACCGTCACGGAACTCGGGTCGAGGTGACTGGAGCCGCCCCCCTGCCCGTTGCCGGCGCCGCCGGCGCCGCTGCGCCCCGGGAAACCGGCGCCGCCCGCTGCGCCACAGCCGCTCGTATCGCTCGTTGTACAGGCGGCCCAGACAGGGGCGGCCAAACCCGAAACGGCTAGCGCGAGCGCCGCGCTGCTGGCGGCCAGCACGGACCGTGCGCCAACAGTCAACCGGACGGGCGCGGCATCGCGGCTGGCCGGCATCGGGAATTTCGGGAAGGCGACAGGCGCGCCAGGGGCTGAACGCCCGGGTTTACGTTGAACCACGAATATCCTCTCGCTTCCCGCCGCGCAGGACAAACGGCGGTCGAGAGGACGCGGCCATTCCCTTGCTATGCGACGATCATAGGGACGCCAGCGCTCGGATAGGCCATCGTTTCGATTGTTGAGCGCCGACATATTGCGCCCGCCGGGGGCACATCGACACCGAATGTAATACAAAATGACTGTCTCCAGCCATCCCGCAGGCCGCCGCGTCCGGCCTGGGCCAGGGCGCGGC